>NZ_JABXEO010000053.1:0-58736 GCF_013372585.1 Myxococcus sp. AM010 | reverse complement strand
GGTGTGGGCGGGCTGTGGCTCGGGGAGTGACACGACGGGGGCCGAGGACCTGGACGTCCCGCCCTCGGAATCCCCCCAAGCCCCGGAAGGCGATGCAGGCACGCCGGACTCGGGCACGCCGGATTCAGGGACACCGGGTGACGACGGTGGCACGCCCGACGCGGGCGAGCCGGATTCAGGCACGCCGGATGACGATGGTGGCACGCCGGACGACGGTGGCACGCCGGATGACGGTGGCACGCCGGACGGGGGCCCCGAGGAAGTGCCCCTGCCCACGCCTTCCGCGGCGAACTGGGAGTTCTTCGGCCGCGAGGCGGGCGGCCCCCGCTTCATCCACGGCGTGAGCGCGGACGCTTCCGGCAACATCTGGGTGGCGGGCGGCGAGGAAGGGCTCTTCGTGATGAAGAAGGGTGAGCGCACCTTCCGGCGCTACACGATGGCGGAGGGCCTGCGCCCGTACGGCTACATGCCGGACGGCAGCGCGCCGCCGGGGCCGAAGTACCTCAAGGTCATCTCCGTCGCGGGCGCTTGGAACGACACCGTCTTCGTCGGCTACGAGGGCATGCCAGGCGACGGCGCGCTCCACTGCGAGAACAACTGGGACAGCAACGCGCCGGACCCGGCGCGCTACAAGAGCGGTGACGCCGACCGCGTCTCACTGCGCGCGGACGGCACGCTCGACGTCGTGCACTACGACATCTTCTCGGGACCGGACGTCGTCGACGCCGAGCTCCGGGGCCGCGAGAAGCTCTGCAACATCTGGCGCATCGCCTATGACGCGACGACAAACAGCGTCTGGTTTGGCGCCAACCACGGCCTCGCCCGCGGCGATGCGGACTACCGGGGCGACCCGACGTGCAACGGGCAGTTCCACTGCTGGGGCGTCGAGGAGCACTCGCACCCGGGCGTCAACGCGTACATCTACACGGACCCCACGGCGGACCGGGCCCAGTACGGAGAGGACCGGAGCCAGTGGCGGGTCCAGCCCGCGCTGCTCACGGACGCGTACTGGGGCCTGGGCGTGCGTCCGGACGGAGACGTCTGGGTCGGCGGCGCCAACCGGACGACGCGCTACTTCTACGGCACCGTCGGGAACGACTTCTGGGAGGGCCAGACGCGCACGGAGTCCCGGGCCTACGCGTGGAACCGCATCGACATCTGGAAGGACGCGGTGGGCGAGGAGCGCTACTCCCGTCCGGAGCAGCGCACGGATGACCTGGTCTCCGGCATCGCCGTCGTGGGCACCTCCGCCTGGGTGGGCTCCTTCGGCCACGGCATCGCGGAGCTGAACGACAGCGGCCAGGTGGTGCGCACGCTGAAGAACGAGCTGGCCGCGCCGCACGTGGCCAGCGTGGCGGCGGACCCGGCCAACGGCAGCGTCTGGGCTGGCCATAGCTGGGGCGGCGGCCTCTCCCGGGTCCGGGGCGGCTCCGTCTCCCACTACGGCCTCTCCGTGCTCGGACCTGAGCTGTCCAGCATGCGCGTACCGGACATCCAGGTGGACCGCTCCGGCCCGCGGCGCCGGATGCTGGTGGCCTTCCAGGGTGCCACGCTGAGCGACGGCACCGTGATGCCGGGCACCATCGGCATCTACTCCGGGGACTGAGCGGCCCGTCGGACGGAACGTGGGTCGCGGCCGGGCTTCTTCACGGGAGCCCGGCCGTCGCCTGTTCGCGCTTCGTGGCTACTTGTACCAGGGGTACGTCAGGTTGGCGGGGAGCAGGAAGCCCCACCCCGCGTCGATGACGATGGGGCCCTCGCCGGGCCTGCCATACACCTGCACCGGTACCTGGGTGACACCTTCCTTGTATGGGTACTGCAGCGGTTTGTCCCCCTGGCGGAAGTGCACGTCCCGGAGCACCACGCGCAGTCGCTCCGGGCTGTACAGGGTGGCGACGAACAGGAAGTGCTCGTCGTCTCCCGGCACTCGCTTGCGCTCCACCGTCATCAGCAACGACGTCCGTTCATCGGACTCCACGCTTCTCACCAACCTCCGCGTGTAGCGGGGCGCCAGCCAGAAGGCGGCCAGACCGATGACAATCAAGAGACTCCCCCAGATGGGGAGCTGGGCGCTGAACGGCCATCTGTACCTTCCGGAATCGAGCGCCCGCTGGAACGATGACGCGCCGTAAAGCACCGCCAGCGCCCCCAACGCCACACCCACGCCGGCCCAGCGGAAGGAGCCCGCGAGGCGCTGTCGCAGCGCATCAATCAACTCGTCACGGCTCCCCTGCACAGGCTTCACCTCGGGACGCGCATCCGGAACCACGGAGGACCTCCTGGTTCACTGCCCCGCGTCCTAAATCGCCCCGCCGCGCGGCGATAGCCTCCGTCGACCGCGCGCCGCTCCTGCCAAGCGTGCAGTTCCGCCCTCCGCGGGCCAGCGGCCTTCACGAGCCGCCGTGTGGCGACGCCGGGCTGCCCCGCCTTCGATGCGCCACGGGAGCCCGCCCCGCCCGCCTCCGGTCGGCCCCCGCATGGCCGGCTGCTGGGCGGGCATCGTCCTGAGGGACAGGAAGTCACCATGGAGCGCGAAGCCGTCTAGAATCCCCGCCGGCCATGCCCGCTCTGCCCCCCGCACCCATCCCCTCTCACACCGTCGTTGGCGCACGGACCCAAGGGGAACGGCTCTCCGCCCAGCTCTTCCACCTGGTCCTGCTGGACACCGAGCGCGCCGGCACCGTCTTCCCCCTGGCCAATGAAGCCCTCCGCGTGGGCAAGGCCCCGGACAACGACGTCGTCATCGACCACCCCACCGTGAGCCGCAACCACCTGGTGGTGCGCCGCCAGGGGGACCGCTTCCTCGTGCAGGACCTGGGCTCCACCAACGGCACGTTCCTCGACGGTGCCCAGGTGCGCGAGGCCTTCCTCCGCCCCGGCGCCCTGCTGGAGGTCGGCGACGTCCGGCTGCGCTTCAGCCCCCAGGTGTCTCCCGTCCAGGTGGAGCCCATCCTGGAGGACCGGCTGGGCGACCTGGTGGGCCGCAGCCTGCCCATGCGGCAGATCTTCGCGCTGCTCCAGCGAATCGCCCCCACCGACTCCACCGTGCTGCTCGTGGGTGAGACGGGCTCCGGCAAGGGCGCCGCCGCCAAGGCCACCCACAAGCTCAGCCCCCGCGCGGGCGGGCCGCTCGTCGTCTTCGACTGCGCCAGCGTGTCCGACTCCCTCATCGAGAGCGAGCTGTTCGGCCACGAGAAGGGGGCCTTCACCGGCGCGGTGAGCCAGCGCGTCGGCTGCCTGGAGCGCGCCAACGGCGGCACCCTCTTCCTGGACGAAATCGACGACCTCGCCCTGGACCTGCAGCCCAAGCTGCTGCGCGCCATCGAGGACCGGGAGTTCCGCCGGCTCGGCGCCTCCGCCCCCATCTCCTTCGACGCGCGCATCATCGTCGCCAGCAAGAAGGACCTGTGGGCGGAGACGCAGGCGGGCCGCTTCCGCGAGGACCTCTACTTCCGCCTCTCCGTCTTCACCGTCAGCCTGCCCTCGCTCAGGGACCGCAAGGAGGACATCCCCCTGCTGGTGGATGCCTTCGCGGGCGAAGGCGTGTGGCCCCGGCTGCCGGAGAAGATTCGCGAGCAGTTCACCGGGCACACCTGGCCGGGCAACGTGCGCGAGCTGCGCAACGCCCTGGAGCGCGCCCGGCACATGGTGGACATTCCGGAGCTGGCCGGGGACACCCTGCTGCGTGAGTTCACCCGCGAGCCCCCCGCCGCCGCCGGAGACTCCCTGCCCGTGGAGTTCACCGGCCCCTTCAAGGTCTGCAAGGACGAGCTCATCCGCGCCTTCGAGCGCGAGTACCTCACCCGGCTCCTGGGCCGCGCCAAGGGCAACATCGCCCGCGCCGCCCGCGAGGCCGAGCTGGACCGGAAGCACCTGTACTCGCTGCTCCACAAGTACGGACTCGTTCAGAGCGAGACGGACTGAGGCGCCCACAACGTCCGGGCGCGTCGGACTGGCCAACAGCGGACGGAGTGTAGAAGCGGCTCGTGACAGCCCTGCGGGCCGTGGCATGTTCGCGGCGCACTGGGAGTCAAGCCTCCCCCCTCTAGGAGACGTCAAAGAATGAAGCGTCCGTCCCCCTGGCTCGCCATGCTGTTCGCCGGTTTCATGTCCATGCACGCCACCGGCTGCTTCGGCCAGTTCCAGCTCACGCAGAAGATCTGGAACTTCAACAAGAACATCTCCGGCAACAAGTTCGTGCAGTGGCTGATGTTCCTCGTGCTCACCATCATCCCCGTCTACGGGCTGGGCGCGTTCATCGACGCCATCGTCATCAACAGCATCGAGTTCTGGACGGGCAGCAACCCCGTCGCCAGCGTCGACGGCGCGCCGGAGACCACCCGCATCGTCAAGCTGAGCCCCACCGACACGCTGCGCCTGTCGCGTGACGTGGAGACGGGCGTCATGCGCATGGCGCTGGAGCGCGAGGGCCAGGAGACGATGGTCCGCTACTTCGAGCCGCTCGAGGACGGCATGGTGGTCCGCGACGACGCCGGCGCCATGCTCATCCAGGCCCAGGAGGCGACGGACGGCGCGGTGGCCGTGACGGACGCCGCCGGCACCACGCTGACGGTCCACGCCCGTGACGCGCTGGCCGTGGCCCGCCGCGTGTACGAAGAGGGTGGCGCGCAGGCGCTCGCGCAGCACGCCGTGTCCCAGGCCTCCGTGTCCCAGGGCCTGGCCAGCAACACCTGCGTGGCCCAGTAGTCACCACGCCCAAGGCTCGCTGTTCGGAAATGTCGGGACATTCGCGGCATCAAAACCCCCGACATTCCCGAACAGCAGCCTGCCCGACGTGCTCCGGCCCCTCCCTTATTCGGGAGGCGTGCCCGCGTCGGGAGGCGGAACGCCGCCGTCGAGCAACTGGCCCGGCTCCGGGCCGAAGCTCGCGTCCTGCGCGACCACGGAGAAGGTGCCTTCCAGGTTGCGGCCAGCGCCAAAGCCATCACCCCGGATGAAGGACATGGAGAAGTCTCCGCGCGTGGGTTCGCCCGGGTTGCCTCCAGACTCCAGTTGCAAGTCACCCTTGTTCACCGGCCCGAAGACGCGCGCGGGCTCGCCCGCGTTGAGGTGCACCACGGTGGCCCGAGCCTGCCCCGAGGGCGTGGTGCCCGCGAGGTCCACCTTCGTCCCGGGACGCAGGTCCAGCCCCTCGGTGGACACCGTGAGGCGGACGACCAGGTCCACGTCCAGGTCGTTGTTCCGGTAGTAGCTGACCTGGAACGCCTCCGCGTTGCGCAGCACCTCCACGCGGGACACCTCCAGCGGGAAGAGCTCAGACACGCTGCCGGCCAGCGAGTTGTCCGCGAGGCCGCACGCGGCCAGCCCCGCCCCGGCCATCAGGGCGGACAACCCCACGGCGGCCAGCGCGCGGGCCGCGCGCGTCATCGCTCCACCGCGAGCTTCAGCACGCCCTTGTCCTGCGCCACCACCGGCGCCCGGTACAGGACGACGCGCTTGCCGTTGGACAGGTACGCCAGCTTCGGCGACCAGCCACCGCCCGCGTCCACCAGCGTCTCCCGCCAGTTGCCCTGGATGCGCGTGGAGATGACCAGCGCGTCGTCATTGGGGTTGCAGCTGGTGTCATTGCGGCCGGACTCGGCGGCGCAGATGTAGAAGGCGATGGACGGCTCGTGGTGGACCGGGTCGAAGGCGAGCGACGGATACCAGCCGCCCGTGCCGTTGTTGAACACGGGGTCCGGCGAGGACCAGTCTCCGGTGGCCGTGCAGGCCGTCCCCGTGGTGTCGGCGCAATCCGTGTACGTGAGCTTGTCGCCGTTCTTTTCCAACACGGCGATGCCGAATCCCGCCTCCGCGTCGTAGGCCAGCGAGGCGCCAAGCTGCGTGTTGCTCACCGCCTGCACACGCACCGGCGCCGTCCACGTCAGCCCGTCCGGGTTGCGGCGCTGGAAGTGCACGTCCGTGCCGGTGGCCTGCGCGCCTTCGGGCGCCTTGTCGTGCACCACGGCCGGTTGCGAGCCCGCCATCACCAGGGAGATGTGGGCTCCGTAGCCATGCTTGTTCTCACCCGAGGACATCGCCACCCGGCGCTGCCAGTTGGTGGGGCCGCCGCTGGCAATCTCCAGGTCGCTGCTCTCCCAGTCCTGACGTCCGAAGTTGCCGCTGTGTCCGTCGCGGTATGCGACGATGGCCTCGCTCCCGTTGAAGACGATGGCGGGATTGAGCCCGACGAGGAAGCCCACGTCCGTCACGGGATTGACGGGCTGTGCCTCGTCGGAGCGCCGCACGACGACGCGCTCCGTCCAGGCGCCAGAGGCACTGCGATAGGACACCGCCAGGTCGCTCTGGAACCAGAACGACGAGGGCTCTTCGCGGTCGCCGCCCAGGTACGTCACCACCGGCTGGCCGTCCGGTCCGAAGGCCACGGACACGCCGTACACGCGCTGCGTGGTGGAGATGCGCTCCGCCGCGCCGAGCTGCCCGCCGTTGAACTCGCGGTACATCAGGTCCGAGTTCTCCACGTTCTCCGTCGTCGTCCCCGTGCGGACGAAGTACGCCATGCCGATGCGGTCCTGAGGGCCCACTGCCATGGCGATGGTGGAGATGGGGTCGAACTGGCCTTCGTCGGAATCCACCACGAACTTCGCGAAAGACGAGGTGTCGGTCGGACCGCCGTCGGGATTGCCGCCCGCGTCAGGGAGCAGCGGGTTGCCGTCCTTGTCACATCCCAATGCGAGCACCAGGCCCAGCGCCCAGGCATGCCGTTTCATGTGCCACTCCTCGTGTGTTGTCGGCCCTGCACGTCGTGGTGGCATCCTACGCCAGCGCCGCGCGGCGGGGAGCGACCGAGCATGTCTTATGAATCCAGCGCGAAGCGCGCGCGTGCGCTAGGCTCGCGCGCCGTATGACACGTGCGCATTCCAACCGGGGGCGCCTGTCCCGGCGCTCCCTCATCCAGCGGCTGACCTTCCTGGGCGGAGGCGTGGTGCTGCTCGGCCCGGCCTGCAAGCGCTCCTCCGAGTCGAAAGACAAAGCGCCCCCCACGGACCCCGGTCCGCTGGCGGCGAAGCAGGACGGCCAGGGCCCGCGCACCTTCTCCTCCTTCGAGTACGCCGTAGTGGCCGCCGCCACCGAGCGCGTCCTCCCGAGAGATGAAGACCCGGGCGCCCTCGACGCGAACGTCCCCGTCTACATCGACCGCATCCTCCAGACACCCGAGCTGGAACCCGTGCGCGAGGACTTCCTCTCCGGCGTGGCGGCCCTGGAGCGCCGCGCCCAGCGCATGCACAAGAAGGGCTTCGCCGCCCTGACGGCCGAGCAGCAGGACGAGCTGCTCACCCTCTTCAAGGACAGCCCGCCCCGCAGCGGCGAGGCGCACTTCTTCGAGCTGCTGACGGTGATGACGCTAGAGGGCTTCCTCGGGGACCCGTCCTACGGCGGCAACCAGGGCAAGGTGGGCTGGCGGCTCATGGGCTTCGACACCGTGGGAACCCTCGCCTCCGCGCCGCCGGAAGGCCACGACGGGCCCAAGTGCCTGCGGGAATGCGGGGTCCACCGGTGAGCCTGCCCGAAGTGGACATCTGCATCATCGGCAGCGGCGCGGGCGGGGCGCCCATGGCGCTGGAGCTGGGCCGCGCGGGCTTCAAGGTCGTGCTGCTGGAGAAGGGCCCGCACTACCAGCCCAAGGACTTCATCCACGACGAAATCCTGAACAGCCGCCGGAACTTCTTCATGCCGGTGCCGTGGGAGGAGCCGCACCTGGTGCGCCAGGGCGCGAAGGGCCGCTATGAGAAGACGAGCGCGGCGTGGACGGCCAACTGCGTGGGCGGAGGCACCGTCCACATGAGCGGCTTCTTCTACCGGCTCAAGCCGGTGGACTTCCGCCTGCGCTCCACGCTGGGCGCCGTGCCCGGCAGCACCGTGGCGGACTGGCCCATCTCCTACGAGGAGCTGGCCCCCTTCTACGACAAGGCCGAGGCGGAGCTGGGCGTGTCCGGCGAGTCCGTCCCCCACCCCTTCGCCGAGCCGCGCAAGGGCCCCTACCCGCTGCCGCCGCTGGACGTGCACCCGGTGGCGAAGGAAATCGACAAGGCGTGCGGCGCCATGGGCTGGCATTCCCTGCCCACCGCGCGCGGCATCCTCAGCAAGCCCTACCGGGGCCGGGCGCCGTGCTCGTACTGCGCGCTGTGCGGCAGCTACGGCTGTGAAACCGGCGCGAAGAGCGGCACCCACGCCAGCCTCATCCCCGCCGCGGTGGCCACCGGCAACGTGGACCTGCGCCCCAGCTGCATGGCGCGCACGGTGGAGGTGGACAAGCAGGGCCGCGCGCGGAGCGTCGTCTACATTGACGCGGACGGCGTGACGCGCGAGCAGCCCGCGAAAATCATCGTCGTGTCCTGCACCGCCGTGGAGAGCGCGCGCCTGCTGCTCAACTCCACCTCCAGCCGCTTCCCGAAAGGCCTGGCGAACGGCAACGGGCTGGTGGGGCGCAACCTCACCTTCAGCTCGTTTGGTGAGTCCCACGCCACCTTCCGCCTGTCGAAGCAGTCCGCGGCGCGGCCGTGGCTGAAGGACCCGTCTCCCTTCGTGAACCGCAGCCTCCAGGACTTCTACCTGCTGCCCGACGCCCGCTTCGGCTTCCGCAAGGGCGGCACGCTGGGCTTCATGTGGGCGCACCCCAACCCCATCCACGCCGCCGTGGGGCTGGCGGGCAAGGGCGAGAAGGCCCTCTTCGGCAAGGCATTGAAGGACAAGATGCGGGAGTACCGCGACTCACGCATCCTCCAGTTCGAGGTCTACGCCGAGTTCCTCCCCACCGCCGGCACCTACGTCAGCGTGGAGGACGGCGTGAAGGACCGCTACGGAATCCCCGTGGCGGCCATCACCGTGGACCGGCACCCCATGGACCTGGCGGCCACGCGCTTCCTGGTGGAGCGCGGCGAGGAGGTCCTCCTGCGCCTGGACCCGGATGACGTCCGGCGCGGCACCACCAGCGGGGAGACGTCCATCCTCCAGCACGGCACCTGCCGCTTCGGCGACGACGCGGCGACGTCCGTGCTGGACCGCGACTGCCGCGCCCACGAGGTGCCCAACCTCTACGTGGTGGACGGCAGCTTCATGCCCACCGGCGGCAGCGTGCCGTCCACGCTCACCATCAGCGCCAACAGCTTCCGCGTGGCGGACCATCTGGTGCGCAAGCTCAAGGGCTGACGCTAGCGATTGCGCAGCGGCGTCACGTCCACCTTGATGATGTAGCGCGCCTGCATGTCGGACTCGAACTCGATGAGGTGGTCGCCCACGCCCGTGAGCTCCGCCTCCTCGGTGAAGGCGCCCTGCCGCTCCATCACGTCCAGCACCGCGCGGCCCTCCGTGGCCCGGCGGATGCGCGCCCGGCAGCCCTCTTCATGGAAGAGCATCACGGTTTCGCTTCCCGCCGCGGTGACGTCCTCCAGGAAGAGGCTCACCTTCACGGCGGAGGCTTCCTTCAACTGGACGATGACCTGCTGCCGGCCAGGGAAGCGGCCTTCCGAATAACTTTCCGAGCCGAGAATACAGCCCGCCACGCGGTCGCACACGGGCCAGGCCGCGCCGCAGGTGTCCTTCACACGCGCGCCAATGAAGTCTTCGCGCGTGCCGTCGCAGGCGCCCCAAAGCGACGCGAAAAGCAGCACCGCTGCTGCCTGGGCCTTGCGGCCAAACACTGTTACAACCGGCGTCATCTTCAGACCCTCATGCGAGGCGTGTATGTCCATGCGACTGCGTACCCGTTGGCTCCCCATCATCTTCTTCGCCCTGGCTGGCTGTGGGAACGAAACGGAGCTTCCCCAGGCGCCCACTCTCTTCATCGACCGCCCGGCGCTGACGTTCAACCGCGAGTTCGAGCACGGCACCTACGTCGGGCAGACGACCTTCAACTCGCTCGCCATCCAGAACCGCGGCCTGGACCCGCTGGACATCACCGCCATCACCCTGTCGGCGCCAGGCGTCTTCACCCTCCAGCTCCCCGAGGGCTTCTCCCCGGGCACGCCGTTGCGGCTGGAGACGTATGAGCGCGCCTTCCTGACGGTGGCCTTCCGGCCCACCGATGACACGGAATACGACGGCACGATTACCATCGAATCCAACGCCCCCCAGCAGGTCATCACCCTCAACGGGCTGGGCGTCGCGCCCTGAAGTCCTCGCGGACCACCGCGTGACGGGCGGGAGCCAGCGCTCCCGCCCCGCCGCCGCCAGGCTCATGGCTGGTAGGTGAAGTTGCAACCTTCGGCGTAGTTCTGGATGACGCCGCCATCCGCGTCCGGCGTCGTCCCACCGTCGGTGACGACCGGGCACGACACCGTCGACCCGCCATCCACCGGGTAGCTCTGGGGGTAGTCCCCATAACCGGTGCGCAGCGTGTAGTTCACCCGCTCGTAGTCCAGCCGCTCCGACGCCGTCACGTCCACGCGCAGGGTGCCGCCGCGGATGAAGCGCCGCTCCAGGCAGCCGCAGGCATAGGGCGCCAGGGTGACGACGGTGGAGTTGGGACGGTCCTCCAACTGGTAGAGCGGCTGCAGGCTGCTGGTGCCCGCGTTGGACGGCGTGTGCCAGGCCCGCAGCGCATCCGAGCGGTAGCCCAGCGTCAGCGGCCCGCGGTTGCCCGTGCGCACGGGCGTGCAGGTGCCGACACCGGCGTCCGTCGCATCCCCGTCGCAGAAGGTCAGGTCCAGCGCCAGGCCGTGCGGCGTACCACCGTCAGCCAGCTTCGCCACCTCCCACTGGAGCAGCCACGTCCGGTCCTCCGGCGGCGGCACCGAGGGCAAGTCAAACACGTACGAGTCCATGTCGGAGGGCACGGCGTCGTAGTCCAGCGGGCCGCGCACCCCCAGCCCATTGACGCGGTCCGTGCCGCTGCGCAGCCGGCCGTGGCCATGCGACAGCTGGCCCGTGACGGAGAACTCCGCCGTGTCGGGCGGCGACGGGAAGGCCGTGGTGGACGCGAGCGTCCGCGCCACCGGCGCCTCCGCGCCGTCGACGTAGCGAGACAGCTCGTCCGCGTCCTCCGCGTCCCAGCTCACCTCCAGGCGGTAGTCCTTGTCGTCGACCCACGAGCCGTTGTCCTGCACCAGGAACAAGTACGTCACCGCGCCGGCATGCGCCGGGACCGGGACGACCCCCCGGAAGTTGCGCAGCCCGGTGAAGCGCGAGTTGCCCACCGCCTCCTCACGCGACGAGTGCACGCACATGGGCGCGGGCAAGTCCGTGCGGCGGCAGAAGCCATCCACCAAGGCCCGGGCGTCGGGGTTCTCCGAGAAGTCACGCGGGCAGACGGCCGCGTTGGTGGCGCAGTTCTCCCGCCACTCGCTCAGGTTGGCTCCGACGGAGCTCAGGGTGAACACATGCAGCACGCGCGAGGCCGTCACCGGCAACGCGGGGAAGCGGCCCCCCGTCTCCAGCGGCACCAGCCGGTAGCGCAGCAGCGTGGGGGCGCTGAAGGCCGGCAGGCGGATGGAGTACCAGTCCCGGTCGGAGACGTAGCCCAGGCGGCCGGTGAAGGAGGCCGTCGCACCGGCGCCGCCGGGCGTGGCGCTGTCGAAGTTCCGCGCGGTGGCCTCCTGCACCCGGTCATTGCCCATCCGGTCATCGACCGTCACGACGCGGTCCGGCGCGTCCTCCTCCTCCAGCACGCGCACCTCCACCTCATAGGGCTGCGAGAGGTCCCCCTGGGCCGTGTCCCGGTCATTGGTGCCGCGGTAGCCCTTCACCACCAGCGTCCACCGCCCCGCGTGCCCCACCTTGATTTTGCGCGCGGTGGCCAGCTCGCCGCCGCGCACCTGGGGCAGCACCACGCCTTCGTCTTCCTTCTCCATGAAGCGCGGGCGCCACAGCTCGTAGGACAGGCGCCAGTTGGGAACGAAGTCCAGGTTGGGCGCGACGACGCGCACGTAGGCCACCTTCCCCACCTCCAGGTCGAAGGCGTAGTGGTCCACGTCGTTGTCGGTGGCCAGGTAGCCGGTGGAGGCGCCCATCAGCATCTCCCCCGACTGCGTCAGCACCAGCGGGGTGGCCGTCTCCGGCGTGTCGTTGGGCTCCTGCGCGTCCGGGTTCTGGTCGATGCGCACCGTCAACCGGTACTTGCTGCGCGCGTCGTAGTTGGGCCGCGACGGCACGTCCGGCGCGTCCTGCACCAGCACCAGCAGCGTCTGGCTCTCCAGCCCGTCGCGCAGCGGCAGCACGATGTCCACCGGGCGGGGCGCGCCCTGGGCGTGCTTGTCCTCCTTCTTCGCCAGCGCCCCCTCCGTCCCGTCCAGCTGCGGGCCCAGAATGGTGACGGACAGATTCACGGCGGTGCTGGACGCCAGGTACGTCCCGTTGACGTTCAGCAACGTGCGGGCGTTGGTGCCGGGCGGCAGGACGACGCGGTACCAGTCCTGGTCACCGGCGCGAGGCTCGCTGTCCAGCGCCAGGAAGCGCTCCAGCGGCTCGCCCGGCTTGAGCTCGCACTCGGGCCGCGTCAGCGCCTCCTCGCGCGAATTGCACAGGTCCTCCACCACGGGAGTCCCCGCGTCCGGCGTCTCCCCTCCTCCGGACGAACAGGCGGCGAGGACGAGCAACGCGAGCGGCAGCAGACGAACGGAGGTGGGCATGGCGTCGGTTCTCAAGGCGTTGGGGGCACGTCGTCGGGGCGGCCGGGGCAGCCGTCGACGAACTGCTCGGGCTCCACGCGGAGGACGCCGTCGGCGGGCGACTTGATGCCGCCCACCGGGTAGCGCACGTCATTCACGCGGAAGGTGCGGACAAGCGTCCGGGCGGTGGGGTCGTCTCCGGGCACCATGGCCACGGACATCGCGATGTCGTTGAAGCCCGCCCCGCGCAGCACCACGCCCGCGTCGTCCGTGGACGCCATCGTCGGGGCCAGCAGGACGTTCTCCACGCGGAAGCGGTAGCACTGGCGGCCCAGGGTGTCCGGCGGGCCGTCCGCCTCGAAGGCGTAGCGGTAGCCATTCACCGACAGGTCCGCGCTGTCTACCACCAGCGGCCGGGTGTGCATCCGCAGCTCCATCCGGTTCGTCAGCCCGTCGTTGTCCGGGTCTTCGTCCAAGTCGTTGCTGGCGCCCTGCGTGCCGCCCAGCCACTCCATGCCGTCCGGCACGCCGTCCCGGTCACTGTCCGCCAGCGTCGCGTTGGTGCCCACGAACTGCTCGTCGCAGTCCAGCAGGCCGTCGCAGTCCGAGTCCACCCCGCGCAGCGCCGGCGGGCACCCGCGGTCCAGTCCGCCGCCGTCCGGCAGGGCCTCCTGCGTGGGGTCGAAGTCCACGCCGCGCTCGCGGAAGTACACCTCCACACCGTCGCTGAAGCCGTCCCCGTCCGTGTCCACCTGGTGCGGGTCCGTGCCCAGCTCCAGCTCACGCGCGTCCGTCAGGCCGTCACCGTCCGAGTCCGCCTCGCCCACCGGGCTGCCGGGCGGCGCGGAGAAGTTGAAGGCCACCAGCTCCTTCATGATGAAGGCGCGGCGGACCTGGCCGAAGGTGAAGTCCAGGAAGTTGATGGGCTCGTTGTTGCGGAAGTCGCGGAAGTTGCCGCTGCCCAGCGAAGCCATCTGCTCCAGCCGGTCCGCGTTCTGGTTGATGATGAGCAGCGGGCAGCCCCCGTCACCGGACAAATCACACACCGAGGACACCGGCTGCGTGGGGTTGAAGACGTGCACGGTGTTGACGCGCACGTCCTCCACCAAGTCCCGCAGCTGGCGGATGCGCACCACCGCGTCGCCCCGGAGCAGCTCGTCGTCCTGGTCGTTGGTGGGCTTGCCGTCCGACAGGAAGATGACGGAGTAGCGCGCCTGCGCCAGCGCCTGTGAACCGCCCGGCTCCAGCCGGCTGCGCGCGATGTCCGTGTTGATGAGCGAGTAGATGTCCGACAGCGGCTTGACGAAGTCCGTCGAGTCCCGGTTCGGCGAGGTGTCGGGGTTGCGGAAGGTGAGCAGCTGCTCGGACAGGCGCCGCAGCGTGGCGTCATCCATGGAGGACACCTGGACGAAGCCGTCCTCGGGCGGGTTGCCCGGCTGCTGCGTGAGGAAGGCCGTGGTGCTGCCCGCGAAGAGCATCACCGCCAGGTGGACCTCGGGGTCCCTGGGCAGGTTCTGGATGAGCTCCACCAGCGCGGTGGCGCGCGCGCCGTCCGGGTCGCTCACCCGCATGGACTGAGAGGCGTCCATGGCGACCACCAGCTTGATGGGCCGCACCACCTCGTTGCTGCCCACGGTGCAGAAGCGCCCCTCCAACGTCACCGCCCGGTCCTCCGGCACTTCCGTGTCACGGCGCGGGTCGTACAGATAGGAATCCGTACACGCCATCACCAGCGCCACGGACACCAGGACGCCCGCCAGGACTCGTGCGGCGCGGCTCACGGGTTGACGCTCCCCGAGGGCGGGATTCCGACGCAGTCGTTCTGGTTGTTCCACGGGTTGCTCAAGGTGTCGGGCCGGCGGAAGTCAGCATCATCGAAGGTCAGCTCGGGCCCCAGCGGGACGCGCACGCTGGGCGGCGCGTACTGCGCCCAGGCGCAGGCGGTGCGCCACACGCCGTAGTCCGTGCTCACGCCACTCTCCGGCGCCTCGGCGAACCACACCTTGAAGAGGTTGTAGCCCTGCTTCACGCCCGCGCGGTCCGGCGGCGTGACGAGCTGCAGGTTGGACACGGTGAAGTCGTAGCAGAGGCTGCCGTCGGGGCGGACCTCCGCGATGCGCGTCTCGTACTGGTAGCCGAAGCGCTCGTGGAAGGCCTTGTCGCGGCGGGTGGGGTCACTGCCCGCGCGCAGCTCCTGTGCGTCCGGGATGCCGTCCCCGTCCGTGTCCAGGCCCGACACGCTGTTCTCCAGCGGGTCGAGCCCCCAGCGCGCCTCCAGGCCATCCGGCACGCCGTCACCGTCACTGTCCACGATGCCGGCGCGCGTGCGCAGGTAGTCCTCGGCGAACTGGGACAGGCCGTCACCGTCCGTGTCGCGGCAGACGCAGTTGGGCGTCAGCGGCGAGGCCGGGTTGCACCCGCGCGCGTCCAGGTGATTGGCGGCGCGGAAGCCCTGGTCCTCGCGGCGGGACTCGAAGCCGTCATCCAGACAGTCGCCGTCGCTGTCCGCCACGAAGGTGTTGGTCTTCAGCGTGAAGCTGTTGTCGATGGCGTCCGGCACGCCGTCTCCGTCGCTGTCCAGCACGCGGCTGGTGTCACCCGGCGCGGAGCTGAGTGACTCCACCATCAACGTCTTCATCACGTTGCGCGAGGCGAACGACGAGTAGTCCAGCGCGCCCAGCCCCAGGTTGGAGATTTCGCCCGTGTCGTTGAACTCCTGGTACACGCCGTTGCCGATGTCCGCGAAGCGCCGCAGCAGCCACGCGGCGATCTTCTTCGCGGCCTCCGGATATTGCGCCGGCGCCACGCCCGGGTAGACGCCGTAGATGTCCTGGCAGATGGGGCCACACGCCCGCACCGCCTCCTGGTTGAAGAGCAGCACCGTGTGCATGCGCAAGTCGCCCACGTTGTGCTGGTCCTTCAACTCCATCAGCCGCCGCACGTAGCTGAACAGCTGGTAGTTCTGGTTGCGGTCCGTCCCCACCTCGAACCCGTCAATCTGGTCCGTCGTGTTGGTGAGGTTGCAGAAGTCGACCAGCGAGTCCGCCCACGTCAGGTCCGGGTTGTCCGGGTCGGCGTAGACGCTGAGGTTGTCGGTGGCCGAGCAGCGCGGATACGGCGTGCCGTCGGTGAGGAAGACGACGACGTAGCGCGTGCGCGGCAGCAGCTCCGGGTTGGACTGCGCCACCGCGTTGATGTCGCTGGAGATGAGGCTGTAGGCGTAGGACAGGGCGCCCTGGTAGTCGGTGCCCTTGCCCAGCTGGCTCTGCAGGCCCTCGATGTAGCTGTCGATGTTGTTGTCCGGCCGGGCGAAGCGGTCCCCCGTCGTGGCGGGCGGCCAGACGTTGCGCACGTTGGTTTCGAAGGGGGCCACGGACACCTGCACGTTGCCACCCTGCGCATTCACTTCCCGGAACTGCTGCACCAGCCGCTTGAGGGCGCGCACGCGCGCGGGCTCGGTGACGCCCTCCGGGATGATGTCCAGAATCTCCCGGCGCTGGCAGAAGCCGCTGTCGAGCTGCGCGCCCGGCGGGTCGGAGACGCACATGCTGCCCGACTCGTCGATGACCACCACCACCTTCACCGGGAAGCCGGAGGGGCTGGGCGGGCGCGTGCACACCCGCCCCTGGAGCGTCAGCCGGTCATCGAGGTTGGAGAGCGCATCCACCCTCGATTCGAGCATGGCGTCCGAACAGGACCACAGGCCCGAAGCCAGGAGGCCCGCCGCGAGCAGCGAGGTACGAACGAAGCGGCGCATGCGGAAGGGACCTCCTGGTGGGGGAACGGCGAGGTTACTGCTGGGGACGGCGGCGGCGCATCAGCACGCTGAGCAGCGCGGCGCCCAGGGCGGTGGCGCTGAAGCCCACGGGCACCGAGCTGCAGCTGTTGCCCTCCTCCGAGTCATCCCCCACGAGCACCGTGAGGGTGGAGGTGGACACGCGCTGGTCGGGGAACACGCGGTCGGAGAAGGCCAGGCGCGCGGTCAGCTGGAGCTGGTACTCGCCCTTCTTGTCCGGGACGAAGGTGGGCACGCTGCCGTCGACGTACATGTACTGCCAGTCACGGCTGAGCGTCACCGCGCCCTGCGGACGCTCCACCACCGCGGTGGAGCCCGAGGGACGCTTCACCACCGCCCACTCGTACTCCATGGCCGCGCCGTTGCGGTTGGCGAACAGCGGCGGACGGATGGTGATGCCGGCCTCGTCCGTGCGGAACAGGCCACCGGCGCTGACGGTGAACGGCGACTTCGGGTCCAGGCAGTCGTCGGGGCGCTCGGGGTTCGTCACCAGGCAGTAGCGCGTGTCGCACGCGTCGCCCATGCCGTCCCGGTCATCGTCGCGCTGGTCGCGGTTGTCGACGGCGGGGCAGTTGTCCTGCGTGTTGAGCACGCTGTCGCCGTCGATGTCGGGGTCGCACGCGTCGCCCACGCCGTCACCGTCCGTGTCGCGCTGGTCGGGGTTGGGCACGCCGGGGCAGTTGTCGCTGCTGTCGGAGATGTTGTCGCCGTCCGCGTCCACGCGGCACTCGGTGACGTCCTCCGGCATCGCCTGGTCCGGGTTGTAGCCGCGGGGGCAGTTGTCCTCGCCGTCCGGCACGCCGTCGCCGTCGTCGTCCAGGTCGCAGACGTCGCCCAGGCCGTCACGGTCCAGGTCCTCCTGGCCCGGGTTGGGAACCAGCGGGCAGTTGTCCTCCGCGTTGACCTTGCCGTCGTTGTCCTGGTCCGGGTCGCAGTCGTCGCCGATGCCGTCGCCGTCCGCGTCGCGCTGCTGGAAGTTGGAGAGCGTGGAGCAGTTGTCGCAGGAGTTGCCCACGTCGTCGCCGTCGTCGTCCGCCTGGTCGCGGTTGGAGACGAAGGGACAGTTGTCGCGGTCATCCGCGCGGCCGTCGCCGTCCGCGTCGTCCGTGTACGACAGCGTGTCGCCGTCGTCCGTGTAGTTCACCCACACGCTGCCGCCCGCGCCGCAGCCACAGCCACCGCCGACCTCCAGCGGCATGCCGCACCGGTCCCCCAGGCACTCCGGGTTGTCGGGATTGTTGTTGTTCTGTGCCAGCGCCCCCGTGGGGCCGAGGACGAGGAAAGCCCCCAGCGTGAGGGCTGAAGCGAAACGAGCGCGTGTCATGGTGACTCCTTTCAACACCGGACGCCTAGCAAGGAACGATCCGTACCAGACACTTGGGAGAAACCCTGGAATGTCAGCGAGTTGGACACGAGGAGGAGCACGTCAAGCTGAGGATGTGGGGGGGACTCCCCAGTGAAGGCGAGGGGTACACCCCACACCCTCGCAGGGCGTCAGGTCCCCGGGATGAAGGTGTCGGGCTCCAGGGGAATGATGCCGGCCGGCAGGCGGCCCCCCTCTTCGCTGTATTGGATTTCCTGGATGAGCAGCGAGCCGATGCCCGCGCCTCGTGGATCATTGTCCCGGCCGGCCTGGAGGTACAGGTACACCTCGTTGGTGCCCGCCTTGATGACTTCACCCGGGATGAAAGGGTGTGCCCGCTCGCGGGTGGGGACGACGGTGACGTTCTCCACGCGCACCTGGTAGCAGCTGCGGCCATCCGCGGTGGGCGTGGTCTCCACCAGCTCGTAGCCGTAGCCACGCTCGCGGTGGAAGTCGAGGTCGGCGCTGAGCGGGTCCGCGTGCGCCTCCACCTCCGCCACGTTGGTGACGCCGTCGCGGTCCGTGTCGAGCAGGTCCTCGGGGATGAGCGGGTTCGTCATCGCCAGCGCCTCCACCAGGTCCGGGAGCGCGTCCCCATCCGTGTCACCGATGCAGGCGTTGGTGCCCAGCACGCGCTCCTCGCAGGTGTTGAGCCGGTCGCCGTCCTCGTCCAGGGACACGTTGCAGCCGTTGATGATGTCCGGCTGGAGCGGGTCCAGTCCCATGCGGACCTCGACGCCGTCCATCAACCCGTCCTGGTCCGTGTCCTGGCGCAGGGGGTCGGTGCCCATCAGCTCCTCATCCTCGTCGGGCAGGCCGTCTCCGTCGCTGTCGACGAGCACCTGTCCAGCGCGCACCACCACGTTGCGGTTGTAGGCGAAGAAGCGCTTGAGCTTGAGGGTGTTGGTCCGCGCGGCGTACTGGATGTTGGTGAGGGTGCCCGACAGGCCCGCCGCGTCCGTCTCCAGCGGCTCGGTGCCGCCGGCGGCGGCGATGGCGGCCACGTGCTGGCGGGTGATGGGGTCTGGCGTCTCGCCGCGCACGTAGATGGGCTGCACCACCACCTCGCCCGCGCTGAACTGCGAGGCCAGCGCCTTGATTTCGCCGGTGACGGCGGTGAGCTCACACTGGCTGCACGCCGACGTGTTGCCCAGCGCGCTGCAGCGCGAGTCGAGCCCCACGTTGAAGGCCGGGTTGGCGCAGCTGGTGTCCTGGCTGCGGACCACGACGACGATGACGTAGCGCGTGCGAGCGACCTCGCCGCGGCAGGACGTCTGCATGTCGCCCGACAGCAGCGTCTTGGCCAGCCGCAGGGCGGCGCGGACGCTCACGGGGCCGGACTCCTGGTAGGTGGCGTAGCGCGGCAGCGCGGCCTGGAAGTCGGACGCATCCGAGAAGCTGCCCAGCAGGCCGGTGGCCACCGTGTGGTACGCCACCAGGCTGAAGTGGACGAAGGGACCGGAGAAGCGGCTGGAGAGCGTGGACAGCGCATCGGTGGCGTAACCCACCACCTCGCGCTCGACGCCTTCGCCGCCCTGGAGCGCGAAAATCACCTTCGTGGGAAAGGCCTCGCCGCCCGCGAGCGGCACGCAGACCGTCCCAGAGAAGCTGGCGCGGTCCTTTCCGCCGGGTCCCCGGCCATTGAGCGCGTAGAGGCCCGCGTCGGAACACGACAGCAACAGCACGGGAATGAGCCAGACGGACCGCGAGAGGGCGCGCATCAGTCCGATTGTACACCTTAGGCCCCGGTGACAACGCAAGTGCTCGTGACACGAAGCCCGCAGGCACCGCTCAAGTGGCACAGCCCGGGCCGACAATTCGCCCCCCCGTGGAACGGGCGTCGGGCCACCCGGAGGCGCCGTGAAGCCCGGTGTCCTCCGGGTATGGGCAGCCAGGTGACATCCTACAGGGTGAGCAGGAACGCCAGCAGGTCGTCGCGCTCTTCAGACGAGAGTGCCCTGGCGTCGCCATGCTGGGGCCCGGACGTCTCCAGCAGCGCGCGCAGCGCGAAGCGCGTCTCCACCACGAGCCGGTGGTCCTTCACCCCGTAGCCGGCGGTGCCGCTCGTCAGCAGGGGCCACACGTCCCACGCTCCCACCAGGGAGGGCGTCGCCGCGCCGGGCGCCAGGTCCTGCTGCTCCAGCCGCAGCGGCAGCGCCACGGGCGTGCCCACCTCCAGATACCGGCCCCGCGTGGCCAGGTCCTGGTCCAAGGTGTAGAGCGGCGCCGGGTGACACGTCGTACAGGCGCCCTTGCCCTCGAACAGCGCGCGTCCTCGCGCCGGCCGCCCCACCCTGCCGTCCGGCAACTCCACCGCCTCCAGCGGGGCACCGTCCTCGCCGCGATGGGGGTTGGGCGGGGTGACGATGAGCGCGTTGAAGAGGGCCAGCGCCTCCACCTCCGACGGCGACGGGGCCGGGTTGTGGAAGCGGTTGCGCGCGCCCACGAAGCGCACCGTGTCGACGAGGCTGATGTGACTGGCGGGCGTGAAGTACGGCGGCGTGTCGCGGCTGCCTCGCAGCGTCGTGGAGCGGTAGATGCGGTTGGGCTGCGTCTTCTCGTAGAAGATGCCTCCCGTGTGACCCTCGATGTGGCAGCCGTCACAGGTGATGCCCGTGCGTCCCAGGTCCGCGTAGTAGAGGACCTGCCCCAGCCGGCGCTTGGCCTGCGCGCGGGACGTCTCCACCGGAAGCTGACGCACCACCCGCGCCTTGCCCGCCTTCGCCTCGCGCACGTCCACCACCGCCACCGTCCGGGTGAAGCGGTTGAGCACATACAGCGTGCGCGCGTCGGGTGACAGCGCCAGCGCGCTGGGGCCTGAATGGAGCGCCTCGCCCGCCCTGCCCCGGACCCCGAAGTCCTCGGGCGGCCGGATGCGCGGCGTGCCTTCGGGCGGCGCCACCGCCACCTCCTGGAGCACCGCGCGCCGAGCGGGCGCGTCTCCCGACACCAGCGCTCGCGCATCCAGCACCCGCACGAGCCCCAGCCCCACGTCCGCCGCGTAGAGCAGGCCCGCGCCGTCATCCAGCGCCAGCCCCTCCGTGCCTCCCGCGCCGAAGCCCCGGTGCCGCACGTAGCTGCCCCGCGAGGGCTCCACCACCGACACGCCGCTGTTCGCGCTCACCTCCATGCGCTGGGGATTGGGCCCCACGTTCGGCCCCAGGCTCGACATGAAGACGTGCCCCAGACGCTCGCTCGCCACCAGGAAGCGCGGCGCCTTGCCGCCCATCACCTGCTCGCGGAAGCGCTCGGTGTTGCCCCCGACAATGGCCACGCCCGGGCCCGGCGCCACCGTGGAGACGAGCGCCCCATCCTCCTGCCGCAGCAACTCCAGTTGCCCCGTCTGGAGGCTGCCCACCGCCAGCAGGTCCTTCCACCGCGCCAGGGCCCGCGGGTTGGGGTCCACCGGCGCCGACCACCGCACGCGCCCATCCGCCAGCGACAGCGCCCGCACCTGGTCCCGCACGCGCTCGGCCACGAAGGCCACGCCGGCACGGCCATCCACGGCCAGCCCCTCCGCCCCCAGCGGCGCGGGCAGCACCCGAGGCGCGGCCTCCGGCGCGTCCAGCGCGTACAGCCACAGCTCCGGCTGATACCGGTGCGCCACGCCCAGCCAGGGCCGGCCGTCCGCATCCGTCCAGGCCGCCAGCGCGGAGGGACCGTCTCCCGTGGCCAGCCGCGACACGCGCCCGCTGTCGACCTCCAGCGCGAACACCGTGTCGGTGGGCGACGAAGCGATGAAGAGCGTGCGTCCATCCGGCGCGGACACCATCGCCGTCAAGTCAGTGAAGGCCGCGTCATTCACCACCGTGAGCCGCGCCGAACCCTCCGACTCGGTGCCGTCCGGCCCGACGAGCCGCGCCTCCACCACCGCCTGCGGCGCCTCCGCTGGCAGGCTGAGCCTCGCGGGCAGCCGCGCATAGGCGTGCGTGGCATCCACCACCGTCAACGGCAGGCGCAGCGACAACGGAGGCCCCAGCGACAGCGACAGGCCCGACACCAGCCGCTCGCCCTGGATGGAGAGCGGCTGGGAGGTCTCATTGCTCGTGAGCCGAGGCCCCACCGACGACAAGACAGGGCGTTCGGCCTCGGTGACCGAAGCGGGCGCGGCTGCTTCACGGAGCCGATACACCACCACTCCCGCGGCGACCATCGACACGCTCAGCACCGCCAGCACCGCACGCCTGCGACTCCTGCTCATCCGCGCCAGTAACCTCCGCGCGCGAGCATACCCATCAGCCCGGCGAGCTCGAAACGCAGCACCGCACGCCATCTTTCCAGCGTCCCGGAAACATCCCGCCCTACCGTGGTGGACGCGCCCCACATGGGGTGGAGTGCCCTCTACACCTGGGCGCGCACAGCGTCACATGTGCGCGCCGGAGTGTGCGTTGACAGGTCGGTACACGCATCGCTTAACCTGTTGATGATGCGACGCTTCCTCCTCTGCATGGCTGTCGCCCAGCTCATCGGCGTCGGTACGCTGGTGGCTCCGACCGAAGCCTGGGCCCAGAAACGTGGCCGTACCTCGCGCCAGGTGAAGTCCAGGGCCGCCAAGAAGGCGGCCGCCAAGGCGCCGCCGAAAATCGAAACCAAGGGCGCGTCCGTGGTGGACCCCGTGACGGGCGACGCGGCCACGGCCTCCTCCAACCCGCTGCCGCAGCGGGGCCCGGCGCGCATCGACTTCGATGACCGGCTCATCCAGGGACAGACGAACAAGTCCGGAGCCGTGTACCTCTACGACCGCAAGGAACTGAAGACGCGGTCGATGATCCGCGAGCGCGAGAGCTTCCGCTCCGAAACGCTCTCCACGGTGTACGACCCCTAGGGCAGCACCGCCCCCCAGCCCTTGAATGGAGCGTCACTGTTGAGCGGTCAGCCCAGCGTCCTGCAAGTCGTCATCCTCCGCGACGGTCTCCTCGTGGGTACCGAGGTGTTCGTCCCGGGCACCTATGCGCTCGGCTCGGATTTGTCGTCCGACCTGCGCCTGGATGACCCGTCCGTGGAGCCGCGGCACGCCCTGCTCTACTTCCAGAACGGCCGCGCGGCGGTGCAGGACGCGGGCTCCAGCACGGGGCTCTTCGTCAATGGCCACCGCGTCTCCGCATGTGAAATCCGGCCGGTGGATGAGGTCCTCTGCGGGCCGTTCATCCTGAAGACGCGCGTGCTGTCGCAGAAGCCGCAGGAGGCCAAGCCGCAGCCGCCGCCCGAGGTCGCCGCGCTGCTTGGCGCGGCCCAGGCGCCCACGCCACTCGCCCCGCCGCCGCAGCACGCCGCGGCCCCGCAGCACACGCCGCCGCAGCAGCACGCCGCGGCCCCCGCGCGGCAGCTCCGTCCCGCCACGGGCGTCCCTCCGCTGTCCGCCACCATGCCCGCCGCGCGCGCCCCACAGCAGGTCGCCGCGGTTCCTCCCGTCCACGTGGCGACGCAGGTGGCCTACCCCACGCCCGCGCAGCCCATGCCCGCGGTGGCCGTGGTTCCGCCCGTGACTCAGCAGGCCGCCGTCCACGCCGCTGGGGCCCACGCGCATGGCGTCCCGCAGGCGCAGCCCGCCGTCATCCCCGTGTCTGGCGCGCAGCAGGCCCCCGCGGGCGTGCCGGCGAGCACGGTGCCCTCGGTCCGCCGCAGGGCCGCGCCCGAGCCGGCCCCCGTGGCCAACCCGGGCATGCAGTTCGCGGACGAGCTGATGGCGGATCTCGCCCTTGATCCGCTCCCCTCGCCCACCGGGCCGCTGCTGGAGGAGCAGCGCACGCTGACGCGGCCCACGCATGCGCCGCGCATCGCGTCCGGCAAGGGCACCGCGCAGCTCTATCTGGAGCTGTACTGGGGCGCCGTCCGCCGCGACGCGCGCCGCTTCGCGCCGGACAAGAAGAAGCCGGTGCAGGCCTCGCTGGACCTCGAGGGGGCCATGCCCTTGTGGGGCTTCACGCTGCCGGAGGGCGCGCCCTTCACGCTGGCCGAGCCGCTCAACAACGCCTTCCGCCTCTTCGTGCCGCCGGGCACCGACGTGGAGAAGAGCGCGGGTGACGGCCGCTTCACCCCCGTCACCGGCGCGGCCCTGGAGTCCGACGGCAGCCGCCGCTTCCTCACGCTGCGCGAGGGCACCGCCGCGCGCCTGACGCAGGGGCAGATGTCCCTGGTGGCCTACGCCGCGCCCAAGCCCGCGCGCGTCTTCGTCAACCCGCTCAAGGGCCTGCCCTGGCTGACGCTGACGTGCCTGGGCCTCTTCGCCTCCGCGATGGCCGCGTTCCTCGTCTTGAAGCCACACCAGCCGGAGGTGGCGGACTTCCAGCAGAAGAGCCTGCCCCCCGTGGCGCTGCGCCTCATCGCGCCCGAACCGAAGAAGAAGGAAGAGGCCAAGAAGAAGCTGGAGGCCATCAAGCAGCAGGCGAAGAAGCCCACCAAGGAGAAGGTGGCGCAGAAGGCCCCGCCCAAGCCGGCGGAGAAGACGCCGCCGCCGAAGCAGCCCGAGCAGGCGGTGGCCGCCGCGCCGCCGCAGAACAAGGCGCTCAAGGCGCTGGCCAAGCTGTCCGCCGCGGGACCCGCCACCAAGGACCTGCTCGCCGCCGTGGACAAGCTCGGCAGTGGCCCCGGCAGCAAGAACGTGAAGAACTCCAACTACAAGCTGTCCGGCCTCATCGGGAAGGCGCCCATCGCCAACGCGGGCGTGGGCACCTTTGGGTTGGGCGGCGGCGGCAAGGGCGGCGGCGCCACGCTGGGCGCGGAGCTGCTGCGCGGCAAGGGCGGCGGTGGCATCGGCGCGCTGGGCGCGGGCCGCGTGGGCAAGGGCAAGGTGGGCGGCACCGTCACCCGCGCCACGGCCCGCAGCATCGCCTCCACGCAGGGCACGGTGGACCGTGAGGCGGTGGCGCGCGTCATCAACAGCCACCTCAACGAGGTCCACGGCTGCTACGAGCGCGCGCTGCTCAAGGACCCGGGGCTCGCGGGCAAGGTGGTGCTGCAGTGGACCATCGGCGCGAGCGGCCGCGTGGTGGCCGCCAAGACGAAGTCCTCCACGCTGCGCAATGCCTCCGTCGAGTCCTGCATCCTCTCCAAGCTGAAGTCGTGGACGTTCCCTTCCCCCAAGGGTGGCGTCGTCATCATCACCTACCCGTTCCTCTTCAACTCGGTCGGCTACTGACGTGGCCTCAGTCCGCGCGTCCGTTCCCGTCCTCCCCCAGGAAGCCCCCACCGTGCGATACGCCCTGCTCATCCTCTTGCTGCTGACGCCCGGACTCGTCCGCGCGCAGGCCGAGGCGCTGGAGAATCCCGGCGCCGTGTCCGCCATCCAGGAGCGGCGATTCCGGATGCACCACGAGCTGCTGCTCGGCGTGGGCGTGCTGCCGGCCAACGCCTACTACAAGGGCCTGGTGGGCACCGTCGGGTACACGTACCACTTCAGTGACACCTTCGGGTGGCAGGTCGGGCGCGGCACGTACAGCTACAACCTGCAGACCAGCCTGCGCCGTCAGCTCGAGCGCGACTTCAACACGTCCCCCAACGCCGCGGCCTTCCAGGACCAGGTGCAGTGGATGGTGGGCTCGGACCTCATCTGGAGCCCGCTCTACGGGAAGATGGCCTTCCTCAATGAGTCCGTGCTGCACATCGAGGCCTTCCTGCTGGGCGGCGGCACGGTGGTGAAGCTCGACCGGGACGGCGGCTTCAAGCCCGCCGTCAACGTCGGGCTCGGCCTGCGCCTCTTCACCGGCAAGACGCTGTCGCTGCGCCTGGACGTGACGAACAACACCGTGTTCACCGGCCCCACGCGCGTCATCCAGGTGCCGCTCATCCAGTTCGGAACCGCGTTCAACTTTGGCGCCACGGAATGACCTCCCGCTCGCTCATCGCCGCGCTCACCAGCGCCGCGCTCCTCGTGTCTCCAGCGCCCGCCGCCGCGCAGTCTCCGGCCGCCGCGCAGCCCACGTCCCCCGCTCCCGCGCAGGGCTCGCCTCCAGCGGGAGGAGCGGCCGCGGCCCCCTCAGACGCCAAGGCCGAGGCCGCTGACGCCGGCAAGCCCGCCGCGAACGCCGCGGCCGAGGAAGCGCCGCCTCCCGCGCCGCAGAAGGTGGACCCGGGCGTCTTCGACAAGGCGCTCAAGGATTACTTCGACGGCAAGCCGCGCGACGCCGCGGGGCCCCTCCACGCCTGGCTGCAAGCCGCCCCCAAGACGGATGAGAACTACGCCTGGGGCCAGTACTTCCTCGCGCGCAGCCTCATCGACCTGGGGCTGACGCACGCGGGGGCCTCATACTTGGCCCGCATCGCCCGCGAGCGCTCCAACCCCAACGCGCTGCCCCGCGCCCTGGACACGCTCAAGGCGCTGACGGACCGGCCGCACGACGAGGTGATGATCGAGCAGCAGGTGTTCGGCGCGCTGGACCTGGGCTTCCTCCCGGAAGACACGGGCGCGTATGCGCACTACCAGCAGGGCCTGGTGGACCTGCGCGTGGGCAACGAGCGCTGGGCCAACACCCACTTCGCCAAGCTGTCGGAGACGACCGCCGAGGCCAGCCACGCGAAGTTCGCGCTGCTCGTCACCCGCCTGAAGCAGGTGAAGGAGCCGTCGGACGAAATCATCGCCGACTTCCTGGCGCTGTCCGAGGACGAGAAGCTCACCCGCGAGGCGCGCAACGAAGCGGCGCTGGCGGTGGCGCGCCTGCGCTACGAGCGCAAGGACTTCCAGGGCGCGCTGGAGGCGTATGACCGCGTAAAGCTGCCCGAGCTGGACCCGGGCCGCGCCAGCCTCTACTTGGAGGAGGCGTGGACCCGCTACAAGCTGGGGGAGCTGCGCGCGTCGCTGGGCATCCTCACCACGCTGGACGCGCCGTCCTTCCGCGACGAGTTCATGCCGGACAAGTACCTGCTGCGCGCGCTCATCTACCGGGACTTGTGCCACTACCTGCCGGCCAAGCGCGCCGCCAAGGAGCTGACGCGGCGCTTCGCGGACTCGCTGGAGGCGGTGCGCAACCGCGAGGACCTCACCCAGGACGTGCGCCTGCGCCGCGCCGCCAACGCCCACGGCAGCACCCAGCGCGCCGCGCGCTTCCTGGAGACGCTGGAGCTGGAGGGCGAGCGGCTGGGCCGCTACGCCGGCAGCTTCGGCGACCGGCTCTTCTCGCACCTGACGAAGCTCTATGACTTGTCCCGCGCCGAGGCGGTCCGCGTCCATGACGCGCGGCTGGCCGAGGCCGTCCGCCAGGAAGCGGACACGCTGCTGCGCGCCGCCGAGCAGGTGCGCCTGATGGAGTACGAAGTGGGCTTGAAGCTGTACGAGCGCGTGAAGAAGGGCGCGCGGATTGTCGCGCCGGAGGACGAGCAGATTCTGTCGCCCACGCAGACGGCCTACCGTTTCGACGGCGAGTACTGGAACGACGAGCTGCGCTCCTACCGGGTCCGCATCGACAGCCGCTGCATCGAGGAGACGCCATGACCGGCCACCTGACGGGCCTGATTGCCGCCGCGATGCTCGCGGCTGCCCCGGGCGGGGCCGGACGTCCCGGCCCGGGCATCAACCCGATTGTCTCCAAGGCCAAGGAGCGCGACGAGCTCATCGCCAAGCTCAAGCGCGACATCTTCAAGGTGGACCGCGCCCTCGGCGAGACGGAGCGCCTCATCTCCAAGAGCCGCAACGCGCCCTACCTGCCGGACCTCCAGTTCCGGCTGGCCGAGCTCTACGTGGAGAAGAGCCGCTACGTGTACTACCTCCAGGCAGAGACGCGGCCGGAGGGGGCCAGCGGCGCCATCGTCTCCCCCGAGACGCGGCTGATGAAGCAGAAGGCCGTGCAGCTGTACTACCGGCTGCTGCGCGAGTACCCGGACTTCAAGGACGGCGACCAGGTGACGTTCTACCTGGCGCACGAGCAGCGCGAGCTGGGCCAGTTCGACGAGATGCTCAAGACGCTCGGCGACCTGACGCGCAAGTTCCCTGGCAGCCCGCTGCGCCTGGAGGCCGAGCAGATTCTGGGCGACCACTTCTTCGACAAGGCCGACCTGGGCCAGGCGGAGAAGCACTACCAGGCGATTCTGGAGGCCCCGCCCTCGCCGGTGCACGACCTGGCCCGCTACAAGATGGGCTGGATTCGGGTGAATCAGGCCAAGCACGCGGAGGCCGTCACCTTCTTCGAGGCCGCCGCCGCCAGCGCGCCGCTGCCCGGCGTGGACGTGAAGAAGGCGCTCAACGTCAAGCGCGAGGCCCTGCTGGACCTCGTCTACAGCTACACCGAGGCCAAGCCGGCCAAGGGCGCGCTCAACTACTTCGAGAAGCTCAGCGACAGCCGCGCCACCTACGCGCTCGCGCTGGACAAGCTGGGCAACCGCTACTTCATCAAGCAGCAGTACGAGTGGGCCATCCCCGCGCTGCGCAAGCTGATGGAAATCCAGCACGACCCGGAGCTGGACCTGGAGCGCGGCCAGAAGCTCTACGACGCCATCAAGGCCTCCAAGGGCAAGGTGCTGCCGGACGCCGAGGACCTGCGCATCCTCGTGCGCGCCGCGGTGCAGAGCAAGACGGACCCCGAGCTGGTGGAGGCCGAGCGCAAGAAGCACCTGGTGGAGCTGGAGGAGATGGCGCGCGACCTCTCCACCCTGCTCCACGTGGAGGCGCAGAAGAAGAACGACAAGGCGCTCTACGTGAGCGCGGCGGAGGCCTATCAGGCGTACCTGGGCCTCTTCCGGCCCCAGCAGCACGTGCGCACGATGATGAAGAACCGCGCGGACGCGCTGTTCTCCGCCAACGCGTACCCCGAGGCCGCGCGCCAGTTCGAGGAGCTGGCCCGCTACCACGTGAAGGCCAAGGACGCGAAGGGTGAGGAGGAGGCCCTCAACGCCGCGCTGCTGGCGCACTTCTCCACGCTCAAGCCGGAGGAGGCGCAGAAGCGCAACGCCTTCGAGGTGGCGGACGCGCGTCAGGCCATGAAGCTCCTGGGCGCCGACTTCGTGTCGCGCTTCCCCCGCAGCGAGAATGCCCTGGTGGTGAAGTTCAACATCGCCCGCGCCTACTACGAGGACGGCGAGTACCCGAAGGCCGCGGAGCTCTTCACCGCCTTCGCGCTGAGCCACCCGCAGCACAAGGAAGCCCCCGTGGCGGGCAACCTGGCGCTGGACAGCCTGCGGCAGCTCAACGACTTCAAGGGCCTGGACGAGACGGGCAAGAAGCTGCTGGGCGCGCCGCTGCCGGCCAGCTTCCGCGCGGACGTGCAGAAGATCCTCACCCAGAGCCGCGCCGAGGCGCTGGACGAGTTGGCCCTGCAGAGCGCCCAGGAGACGGGCGACGTCATCCAGGGCCTGGTGAAGGTCGCCGACGAGAACAAGAACACCGACATCGGCGAGAAGGCGCTCTACGGCGCGTTCACCGCGGCGCGCGAGAAGCGCGACATGCAGGCCGAGCGCGAGCTGGGCGCGAAGCTGGTGCAGGACTACCCGAAGAGCCAGTACCTGTCGGACGTGCTGCTGACGCTGGGCCGGCACGCGGCGGAGGCCGCGGCGTTCGGAGAGGCGGCCGGCTGGTTCGAACAGGTGGGCCAGAAGCTGGGTGGCGACTTCGCCGCCGTGGACGGATGGCTGGCCGGCGCGCGGCTGCGCATGGCGCTGGGCGAGCACAAGGAGGCGGCGCGTGACCTGGAGGCCGCCGCCGACATCGCTGGCGCGCGCAAGGCGGACGTCCTGGTGCTGCTGGCGCAGACGCGGCTGAAGCAGAAGGACTTCGCTCGCGCGAAGACGGCGGCCGAGGCCGCGCTGAAGCTGGACCGCCACAGCGCCGCCGCCGCGGCGGTGCTGGCCGAGGTGCAGGCCACCACCGCGCCCACCGCCCCCGCCGACGCGCTCATCGCCACCCTCACCACCGCGGTGCAGGGCCCCAACGGCGGCACCGAGGAGGCGGCGAAGGGCCTGTGGTACCTGGGCGAAATCCTCTACCGCGGCTACAGGGACTTGCCCGCGGACCAGGTGGAGGAGAAGGTCGCCGCGCTCCAGAGCATGGAGGGCATCTACACGCAGGCCGCGTCGCTGGGCTACGCCGAGTGGGCGGTGGCCTCGCTGTGGCGGCTGGCGCTCGCGTACGGCCACATCGCGGACGTGGTGGAGAGCACGGCCCTTCCCGCCGGCCTCTCCGCCGCGGAGGCGCAGCAGTTCCGGGCCGCGGTGAAGGAGCAGGTGACGCCGCTGAAGGCGCGCTCCGACGAGGCGTTCAAGGCCTGCTTGTCCCGCGCCGAGTCCCTGGAGGTCTTCAGCGCCGCGGTGGTGGGCTGCCGCGCCCGCGCGGAGACGGCGGCGCTGCCAGTGCCGCAGCCGGGAACGCCCACGCAGCCGGCGTCCCTGGAGGAGCTGCGCAAGAAGGCCGAGCGCACGCTCAACGCGGAGGCGCTGGAGGCGCTGGGGCTGGCCTACCTGGACGCGCGCCAGTACGGCATGGCGCAGCTCACCCTGGGCCGCGTCACGGAGCTGCAGGACACGCGGGCCTCGGCGCACTCCGCGCTGGGCCTGGCGCTGCTCCACATGGGTGACGCCATGGGCGCGCGCGAGGCCTACGGCCGCGCCATGGACTCCGACCCCACCTTCGGCAAGGCGCGCCTCAACCTGGCCGCGCTGCGCTGCCGCTTCGGCGACGTGGACGGCGCCCGCCGCGAGCTGGCCGTGCTCAAGGACGTGGCCTCGCTGGGCGGCAACGACGTGGATGGCGGGTGGAAGGCATGCAAGTGAGGCCCGCGCGTGCATCGTGGCTCGGCGTCCTGCTCACCGCCGCCCTCTGCGCCTGTGGCGACGAGGGCGGGCAGTTGGAGGGCAGCGTGACGTCGCTGCTCGACCTGCGCTACGACCGCGCGGAGGCGCAGCTGGCCGAAGGCGAGCTGGCGGTGAACTTCGTCACCCAGCAGGGCACGGGCACCAACACGGTGCTGAAGGTCAGCGCCCGGGTGCAGGACATGCTCCCGGAGGGCTACACCGGCTCGCTGGACGTCAACCTGGCGGAAGTCCTGGCCAACGGCGCCCAGCGCGGCGCCATTGGCCGCAACGTGCTGGATGAGCCGGCGCGGACCTTCCCGGAGCTGCGGGTGGGTGGGCTGAAGGTGAAGGCCCTTCCCAGTCAGCAGGGGCAGCGCATCTCCGGCGAGTTCCACGTCACGTTCGTCAACGGCACCCACACCTATTCCGGGCGCACCATCTTCGGAAGCTTCGAGGCGACGGTTCCATGAAGCGCTTTGTCCTGCTCACCCTCCCCCTGCTCTCCGCGTGCGGCGCCAGCTACAACATGCGCGTGCCCGACTCGCTGGAGAAGAAGCTCCCGTACGAGGCGCGCATCGAGCTGCTGGAGGCGGAGAACAACCTCGCGCTCGCCATCGACAAGGTGGACGAGGCCGACAATGAGATTGGCCGCGCCCGCGACCACATCCGCCGCGCCCGCTCACGCCAGGAAGCCGCGGAGGATGAAGTGGACCGCGCGTCGGACGAGGTGTCCCGCGAGGTGGCGAAGCTGGCCATCGCCGAGGCCGAGGCCCGCGTGGAGTATCTGCGCGCCCGGCAGCGGCTCACCGTGGGCCTGCGGGACGTGGAGCGGCTGGCGCTGCGCTGCGCCTTCGCGGAGTTCGAGCTGGCCCGCCTGCAGGTCGCCCGGAAGGCGAAGGTCGAGGGCAGCGAGCGGCTGGACCCGAAGGACTTCGAGGAGCAGGTCTCCGAGTGCAAGGCGGAGGTGAAGGAAGAGCGCGCCGAGCTCACGGGAGACGAGAAGGAAGAGAAGACGGCGCGGGAGGCGTGGGAGGCGAAGAAGGCGGCGCTCGCGAAGAAGACCTTCGACGCGCGCGCGAGTCCCTACGTGGAGAACCTATAATGAAGACTGCCAGCTTCCTGGTGCTCCAGCTCCTCACCGCGCAGGCCGCCGAGCCCGACACGGCCACGCTCGAGCGCACCGCCGCCGTGGAGAGCGCGCGGTTGGCCGAGGCCCCCGATGACGCGGACGCCCTGTATCGCCTGGGCACCGCCTTCCTCGCGCTCAACACGCCGAAGAAGGCCGTGGCGCCCCTGAAGAAGCTGGTGGACCAGGAGCCGGACCTCATCCCGCCGAAGCTGGCCCTGGCCCGCGCGCTGCGGCTGTCCGGGGAGCCGGGACAGGCGCGCGCGGTGCTGGACACGGCCATCGCCGCCTTCCCCGAGGAGTCCACCCTCCGGGCGGAGCGCGGCCTGCTGGCGCGCGTGCTGGATGAGCGCGACGTGGCCATCAGCCAGTACGCGGTGGCGGTGGAGCTGGCGCCCCAGGACGCGGAGCTGCGCTTCAACCTGGGCGAGGCCCTGCAGCGCGCCAGCCGCACGGACGACGCCATCGAGGCCTACCGCGAGGCGCTGAAGCTGGACGCGAAGCTCAACGTGGCCCGTGTGAATCTGGGCAAGGCCCTGGCGGAGAAGGGCCTCAACGGCGAGGCCAAGGAGACGCTGCGCGAGGCCACCCGGCAGAAGCTGGGTGACACCGAGGCGCACTACAACCTCGGCGTGCTCCTCATGCGGGAGAACGACCTGGACGGCGCCATCGCAGAGTACCAGCGCACGCTCGCCGCGGACCCCAAGCACGCCAGCGCGCACAACAACCTGGGCGTGGCGCTCAACGGGAAGGACGACCCGCGCAAGGCCACCGACGCCTTCCTCAAGGCCATCGCCGCGGACCCGAAGTTCGCCGAGGCGCACTTCAACCTGGGACTGGCGTACTACCAGCTCGGTGACAACGTCCGGGCCATGAAGGCCTTTGAGAAGGCCGTGGTGCTGGAGCCCCAGCGGTCCAGCGGGCCGTACATCCAACTGGGCCACCTGTACCTGACGCAGGGCAAGAAGAAGCAGGCCGTGGCGGCATTCAAGAAGGCCATCGAGAAGAGCGCCGAGGACGGGAAGAAGACGACCGAGGCGTACCAGGGACTCGCTCGCGCGTGGCTCAGCCTGGGCAAGGCGGATGAGGCGGTGGCCACCCTGAAGACGGCCGTGGACGCCTTCCCGAAGGACGCGAGCGCCCGCGCCGCCTATGGCGAGGCCCTGCGCGCCAAGGGTGATTTGGATGGCGCCATCGCCGAGTACGAAGTGGGCGTGAAGCTCTCCCCCACGCCGGAGAACCGGCTGGCGCTCGCGGATGTGTACGCGCAGAAGCGGGTGGGCGCGAAGGCGCAGCCGCTCTACAAGGCCCTCTTGGAGGAGGACCCCGCCAATCGCGCCGCGAAGCTGGCGCTCGCGGACCTGCTGCTGGCCATGGGCGACTATGTGGCGGCGGAGGGGCTGCTCAAGCCGCAGGACGGCGAAGAGGCCGACACCGCGGCGCTGGCGCGGCTGGGCATCGTCCACTCGCGGCGTGGGCGGCCGGACCTGGCCGTGTCGGAGCTCGAGGCGGTGGTGGCGAAGGACCCGGCGCAGTTGGAGGCTCGCGCGGAGCTGGGCTTCATCTACCTGCGTGGCGGCGACGGCGCGAAGGCGAAGAAGGCGCTGACATCCGTGCTGTCGGTGGACCCACGCCACTCGCTGGGCCTGCTGTACATGGGCCACACGCTGTACCAGCAGGGCAACACGAAGGGCGCGGAGAAGTCCTTCCGCAGCGCCGCGCAGTCGGACCCGAACTTCGCCGAGCCGCACAACGCGCTCGGACAGTTGCTGGAGGCGACGAAGCGCCTCGACGAGGCGAAGGACGCCTACAAGAGGGCCGTGCAGTTGCAGCCGGACCACCCGGATGCGAAGGACGCGCTGAAGCGGCTGACGGCGTCCGCGCCCACGCCGTAGGCCGCGCGCGGGCCCACGGCAGCGTGTGCGGGCATCGCGCCCGCGCAGTCCCGCGGGTGAGCCCAGCTACGTCGGCACGCCCAGCAACACCGCGCCCACCGCGACGAGCGCGGCGCCCGACAGCTGTCGTCGGCCCAGGCGCTCACCCTGGAGCGCCGCGAGCACCAGCGCGAAGGCGATGGAGGTGTTTCGAAGCGTCAGCACCGCTCCCGCCCCGCCCCCCGCCAGCGCCGTCAGCAACAGCCCGAACGACAGCGCGGAGATGAGCCCCGCCGTCAGGACGAGCCCCGGTGCGAGCAATGCCTCCCGGCGGAAGGCAGCCCACCCCTGCTGACGGCCCCGCTCCAGGAGGAGCACGGGCAGCGCGACGAGCAGGCCGGTGGCGAACAACGCAGGAGGCTGCGCGCCCGCCCCCAACGCCATCTTGTAGCTCAAGTGGTAGCCCGCGATTCCCACCGCCGACAGGGCCGCCCACGCCACTCCCATCCCCGTGGGCCCCGAGGGGCGGGACAGGTTCATCACCGCCAGCCCGACGCAGAGCATCACCACGCCCGACACCGTCCACGGGGACACCGCCTCCCCCAGCCACACCACGGACACGGGCCAGACGAGCAGCATCGCACCGCCACGCGACACCGTGTACGCGAGTCCGAGTGGCGCCTGACGCAGCGACCGCGCGAGCCCCGCGAGGTACACGCTCTCACACACGCCCGCCCATAGCGCCCAGGCGAACCCCTCCGTGCTGGAGAACGCGGGGCCCCGCATCCCCAGCGCCCAGATACCACTGGCCAGGATGACCACGGAGATGACGCTCACCACGCCCGCTTCCGGATTGGGATGACGCTTGAGCAGCGCGCTCCAAGCCGCGTGCAGGAGCGCGGACGACAACACCAGCACCAGCGCAGCAGTCTCCAATGCGGCTCCTCGACGAAGGCTCGTGCCCCTGACTCTTGGCGCACCGCTGGGTGCGCGATGGCGACGATTCGGGGTGCGCACCTGGCTCCGGGGCCAACTGTTCGACGGGCTCACCTGCACCCATGACGCGCCGACCTCTGTGCCTACGCCACGAGCAGGCTAACGCGTTTCATTCCTCGTGGGTCGGGCGCCAGCCCGGTGGATAACTGTTCGGAAATGTCGGGACTTTTACCGCCGCCAAAACCCCCGACATTTCCGAACAGCGACCTGCCAACCTCGGCCCGGCCCCTCTCTGTCAGGGCTCCTCATCCGTTGAGCCAGAAGGCGTGCCGTCCGCTGTCATGAGCACGGCGGGCAACTCAGGCCCCGTGGGCACTGGCTGGGGCTCCAGCGCAAGCGTCCGGCCGAATCGATGGCGCGCCTCCGCGTGCACGCCAAAGGACGCGCCCTCCGCATGCGCCACCAGCACGAGGTCTTCCGAGGGCGGCGTGCCAGCCTCGAAGGCCACGCCGTATGGCACGGAGCGCACGCCCTCCCCCACCCCAGCGGGAACGGTGAAGGCGGCCGCGCCCTCCGTCAGCGTGGCGCCGGCAGGAAGCGAGAGCCGCACTTCAACGGGTGCCTCGAAGCCCGCGCGCCGCTCCACTTCAGCCACAAGCCACACCTGCCCAGGAGAGGACGCCACCACCGTCCAGCTCACGCGCAGGGGCGAAGGAAGCCTCGCCGTGAGCCCAGCTCCCGGACCAGTGGCGTGCGCATGCCCAGCAGCGCCCAGCGTCGGCGCGTCGTCCGCTGGCCGTGCATCCTCCGCAGATGAAGAAGCACCACGGCTTGTCCAAGGCGCATGACCATGGCCTCGTGCCTCCTCCGTCCGGGCAGCGCGGTGCCCCGACGCGGGAGGCGCCGAGAGCGCACTGCGCGCGGAGACACCTCCCTGCATCGGAGACAGGGCAAGGTCCGCGAGAACCGGCGCCCGCACCACAGCCGCGTCCCCGGTGACGCGTGTGCGTACCACGGCTTCCTGATGAGCGAACGGCGCGAGGCGCTTGCGAGTCTTGCCGCGGAGGCGCTCCACCCCTGAAGCCACGCCCGTGGACAGGGCTCCCGCCAGCGCGAGCGCCAGGACGACGCCCGCCACTCGCTTGCGCGTCAGCAACATGCGGCCTCTCCGTGACATGGCGTCGTCATCGACATGCTCCGCGGCGTCACTGGCACAGCGGTGAGTGACTGAGATACGGGTAGGCGGACTCCGGCTCGGTGGCCGCGTCCATCACCCAGCGCGGGAAGCCCTGGCACATCATCGTGTCCAGGAAGTCCGCCAGGCAGGGAGCGGGGATGTCCGTCCGCGCCACGTCCACCAACTGGCCCGCCTCCACACGCCACTGGTGCCGCTGGTAGCCCCGTCGCCACGGCGCCGCGTTCATACCGGGGGCCGCGAGCGCCTCATACATCGGCTGCCGCGAGGACGTGCCCTTGCCGAGTCGGTAGAGGATGGCGGCCACCTCGCTCACCTCCAGCTTCTGCAGCAATCCCGCCTCCGGACGGGGCCGCGTCCACGCACCCGTCGCGGGCCGGCGCGCCTCCAGGTCCATCCAGAACATCGTCCCACCCTGCCTGTCGAAGTAGCGGGGACTGCCTCGCACGTCCGCGCTGAACCAGGTGGCCCACCCCTCACTCCACGCCTGTCCCGGGAAGGTGGGCACGCCGAGGTAGTGCGGGCCGCCCTCGTTCGGACTGGTGCCATGGCTGGCCATCACCCAGTGCCCGAGCTCGTGCAGCACCATCGCCTCCGACCACCAGGCCGCGTCGCCATCCCCCGGCAGCCACACCTGCGCGCCCCACGTCCGCCCCGCCGCCGTCACCGGCCACGGCGCGAAGCAGGCGCCGCAGGACCACGTCGTCCCAAAGCCGAGCCACACCACGACAGGCAGTCCCGCGCGGCCATACCGTCCCCGCGACTCGTGCCACGCGGCGCGCAGCGCGCTGAACACGGAGGCGGCTCCGGAGCCGTCCGCCTCCGCGATGGAGAAGACGCCCTGTCCGGCAACCGCGCGCGTGGACTGAGACCAACTCCAGATGCGCGCCGCGCTGCCCGGCACCTCCGTCACCTCCCGAGCCCCTCGCTGTCCCGGGTCCGCCACCGCGTAGGCCACGCGCGCGGCCGAGCCCAGCCCTGCCGCGTACACGACGATGCGGTCCTCTTCCCGAGGCTGCGCCGCGACCCGCACCGAGAACCGTCCATCCAGGCCCGACACCTGGAAGTCCATGAGCGTGGCCCCCTGATACGAGGCCACGAGGAAGCCTCCAGCCGGGACCCACTCCGCCTCGGCCGACCATCCGGTGAAGTCGGCATCCGGGAACCGGCGCGCGTAGCGCACGGTGCCGCTCAGCGTGGGCCCGGGCGCGCCACACCAGCCGCGCCCCTCCGTCTCCACGCAGCCCGCCGCGCACGCGCGCGCACGCCACTGCCCCTGGACACAGGCCTGCCACACACCGTCCGCCAAGCACCGCGAGCCGCCGTCCAGGCACGCCGCGCCCGCGGCGCAGTGGGCTCCGCCCTCCAGCACGCAGGCCTCGTTGGCACCGCAATCCTCCTGGAGATGCACGCCCTCCACGCACCGCTCCACGATGCGAGTCCCCAGACACCGCCCCCCCACCGGCATGGAGACACAATCCGCCGCGGTGCGCAGGGCCTCGTCGGGAAGAGCGGAGGCACACGCGCGGGCGCGGCACACCGTGTCCTCCGGCACACAGGCGGCATCACATGGCGGCCCGTCCTGCTCCGGCCCGCACGCCAGCACGAGGATGCCCAGGCACCACACCGCCGTTTCGAAACGCAATGCCGTGGCACCTCCGCGCCCGCCGAAGGGAGACGGGGCGGGGAGGCACGACAGCACGCCTGGTGTGCGACTTGGGAGCACCGGGCAGGCCAAGGCTCCCCTGCCCGTCTGCCGCCAGGGTGACGCAACGGCGCCCCCCACGGGAGAGGCCCTGGGTCATCACGCGCGGTGTGGAGGGGCACCGGCGCCCAGGACCTGTCCCGCGGGGAGCTGAAGCCAGCGGGCACGGCTCCGTCCGTGCTCAGGGAGGCAGCGGCGCGCGACCCTCCGGGATGACCAGGGGACCGGGCAAGCCCGGCCACTCGACGACCTGCACGCGCAGGCCGAAGACGCGGGCCACCAACGCCTGGGAGAGCACCTTCGCCGGGGCGCCCAGCTCCACCACCCGACCCTCGGCGAGCACGGCCATCCGGTGCGCGTAACGCGCGGCCAGGTTGAGGTCATGCAGCACCGCCAGCACCGCGCCGCCCTCCTGGGCGAAGCGTGCCGCCGCCTCCAGCACGAGGTGCTGGTGGGCCAGGTCCAGGCTCGCTGTCGGCTCGTCCAGCAGCAGGTAGCGGTGTCCGGAGGCCAACGGTTCGGAGAGCTGAGCCAACACCCGCGACAGCTGCACCCGCTGCCGCTCGCCCCCCGACAGCGTGAGGTACGAACGCGAAGCCAGGTGCCGCGCGTCGGTGGCATCGAGCGCCGCCACCGCCGCAGCCAGGTCCGCGCTGCCTTCAGCGCGGCTCGCGTGCGGACTCCGCCCCAGCAGCGCCACCTCCAGCGCCGTGAAGCCGAAGCTCAGCGACGACTCCTGGGGAAGCACGCCCAGACGCACGGCCCGCTCCCGCGGCTTCCAACGCGACAACGGGAGGCCGTCCAGGAGCACCTCGCCCGTCGAGCACGGCAGCTCGCCCGACATGGCGGACAGCAGCGTGGACTTGCCCGCGCCGTTGGGCCCCACGACGGCGAGCACCTCGCCGGGCCGCAGGGCCAGGTCCATGGGCCCCAGCGTCCGCCCACGGCCCCGCCACACCTCGATGCCACGCACCTCCAGGCTCATATGGCCCCCTTGCGCGACAGCAGCGCGACGAAGACGGGGACGCCCAACACGGACGTGAGCGCGCCCACGGGCAACTCAGAGGGGATGTCCGCCGTGCGGGCCAGCAGGTCCGCGCCCACCAGCAGCGAGGCCCCCAGCAAGGCGGACGCGGTGAGCAGCCGCCGGTGGTCCGGCCCCAGCGCCAGCCGCAACAGCGCGGGCACCAGCAAGCCCACGAAGGCGATGACCCCGGTGACGGACACCGCGGCCCCCACGCCCAGGGCCGCGGCGAGGATGAGCCGGCGCTTGAGGCGCTCGACGTCCACGCCCAGGTGCCACGCCTCGCGCTCCCCCAGCAGCAGGAGGTTGAGGGTGCGCGCCTCACGCAGCAGCAGGCCCAGTGCGATGAGCAGCGGGGGCGTGGCGGCCCCCACCACGTCCCAGGAGGCACCGGCCAGGCTGCCCCAGGTCCAGAAGGTGATGGAGCGCAGTTGCGCGTCGGTGGCCATCTGCGTGAGCAGACCGATGCCCGCGCCCGCCCCCGCGCTGACGGCCACGCCCGCCAGGAGGATGCGCGCCGTCTCCGTGCGACCGCCGCCCCCACCCAGCCGATGCGCGAGCAGCGTTGCGCCCAGCGCGCCCATGAAGGCCGCGCCCGGCACCGCGAGCATCCGCAGCGAGCCCAGGTGGGCGCTGAGGGCCACGTCCATGACGATGGCCGCCACCGCCCCCAGCGCCGCGCCGCTGGAGGTGCCCAGCAGGCCGGGCTCCACCAGCGGGTTGCGGAACAACGCCTGCAGCGCGGCCCCACTGGTGGCCAGCACCGCGCCCACCATGATGCCGAGCGCCACGCGCGGCAGGCGGATGGTCAGCAGCACCGCCTGCGGCACGGACTCCAGCCTGTGGCCGATGTCCAGGCCCACCCGCTCCAGCAGGCTGCCCGCCAGCGCCAGCAGCGGCACCGTCACCGCGCCCACGGCGAGCGACATGAGCGCCACGCCCAGCAGCAGCGCCGTCAGCAGCAGCCACGGACGCGGTGCTGCCGGCGGGAGGGGCTCCTGGGCGTGGCAGGTGGCGGAGACGGGCGCAATCCCCGACGCGCTCATTTGCGGCCCCCAGCCGGGGCCGCGTACCCATCCTGCAAGCGGCTCACGGCCTTGCCCAGGTGGGGCCCCAGCCCCATGAAGTGGACGTCGTCCACGGTGATGAGGCGCCAGCCGCGCACCTGTGACAGGCCGGGCGTGCGCGACAGGCCTGCCTCACCGCCCACCGGCTCCAGGGAGCTGGCCGGCATGAGGATGAAGTCCGGCGCCGCTTCGACCACCGCCTCCGGCGTCAGCGGCTTGTGGCCCGCATAGCCGGCGATGGCATTCACGCCGCCCGACAGCGTGACGAGCTCGCCCGCCGCCGTCCCCGTGCCCGCCACCATGAGGACGTTGGCCCCGCGCGCGTACAGCGCGAGGACCTTCGGCGGCTTCGCGTCCTCGCGCGCCGCCGTGCGCTCCCGCGCCTTGCGCAGGTCCGCGTCCAACTGCTTGACCAGGGCCTCCCCCTGCTCGGCCTTGCCCAGGCGCCGCGCGAGCGTCCGGATGCGCTCGCGCGTGGCGTCGACGGTGTGCTTGTTCGGCAGCACCACCACGTCCACGCCCACGGCCTTGAGCTGCTCGAGCACGCCCGGGGGGCCCGCCTCCTCTGACGCCAGCAACTGCGACGTCCCCAACGCGACGATGGCCTCGGACGACAGCGCCCGCTGGTAGCCCACCTTCGGCGACTTCCGGGCGGCCTCCAACGCCAGGCTGGTGTCGTCCACGCCCACCACCTGCCCGCCCGCGCCCAGCGCGAAGACGGTTTCAGTGATTGCGGGGCCAATGGTGACCAGCTTCGCCGCGTGGGCCGGGGCCTTGGCCGCCGCCTGGGGCTTCGCGGGCGCCGGCGCCGCCGCGTGCGCGAGCGAGGCCACCGCCATGAAGAGCCAGGACAGTCCGGACGCGCGGCTCATCGCGCCACCTCGCTCGCGGGCAGCGCCTGGGCCAGCGCCTCGGCGAGCGCCCGCCACTCGGGCGACTCGGGCTGCCCCGGCTTCCGCTTGCCGAAGATGAGCGCGATGTTGTCCCCCGCCTCGTTGAACAGCTCCACCGAGGTGACGACGCCGTCCCGCGTGGGCTTGCGCACGACCCACGCCGAGTGGACGTGGTCCGCGCGGACGTGGAGGTTGAAGTCCGCGTCCAGCACGTTCATCCACGGGCCCACCGGCTTCACGTTCTTCACCGGGCCGGTGTGAATCTGGATGCAGCCCGGGTTGCCCACGAAAATCATGATGGGCAGCTCCGCTTCGGCCGCCTTCTCCAGCACCCACGTCAGCGACGACGGCGCCACCGGGGTGGTCAGCTCCGGCTCGGCCAGGCGGAGCGCCTGGGTGCGCGCCACGCTGAAGCGGTTGAGCAGCATGAAGAACTCATGCGTGTCCTGGAGCGCGCGCCAGCCGGAGCGCAGCCCCTCCGCGTTAATCTCACTGTCGGGCTTGGGCGCCGCCGCGGGCGTGGCCGGGACGATGCTGAGCACCGGCGACTGCTCCGCGTGGGTGAACTCCTTCACCAGGGCGTCGAACGTCTCCTCGCGCCCGGCCTCCTCCACGTAGATTTTGTGGACGGCCGTCCCCGACGCGTCGAAGAACTGGAGGCTGCGACGGAGGCCCTCGCCGTGCGGCTCGCGGAGGGCGAAGCCGAAGCTCCAGCGCGAGAAGAACAGCCGCAGGTCGATTTCCTCGTCCAGCACCAGCCCCTGCTTGCCGTGCAGCTCGATGTTGCGCCAGGTGCCACGCTTCTCGTGCACGGCCTGCGCGTTGCGCGTGAGCGACATCACCCGCCCCAGCGACTCGAAACGAGGCAGGAGCGCGTCCAGCCGGAGGTCCAGCCGGACGACGCTCTCGCCCAGTCCCGTGGCGAGCAACTGCGCTTCACTCACCCCCAGTTGCTCGGCGGCGTCACGGATGCGGGTGCGGGGCTGCTCCTCGCGGAGGGTCTGCCAGCGCTGGCGCAGACGGGTGGGCTCGGAGACGACATCAGCGTTCGCGGTCTGATTCATGTTGGACACCTGGAAGCGGGAGGAAGCTCAGTACACAGACGGCTGCGTCACGGCGCTGCCGCTGGAGGCGGGGCCAGGCACCTTCGCCCAGCGGAACGACAGCATCCCCGGCGTGCCCGCGTCGTCGTAGTAGGACTGCATGGCGACCTTGAAGTAGTCACCCGCGTCGGAGCGGACGACGTACACATTGCGACGCGCAGTGAGGGCGTGCGTCGTCATGTCATAGGCGTACCAGCCGTCGCCCTGCTGGAAGGCGCTGTCCGGGTCCTCGCCCCGGTCCGGGCCGTCCTCGGCATCCGCGACGTAGCCCTCCGCCGGCGCTTGCGTCACCGCCGCGAAGTCCGTCTCGGGGAGCACCGCCACCGCCACGTCGCCGGTGCCACTCACGCCGCCCCGGGTGCGGACGTTGAAGCGGTTGAAGGCCAGGTCCCAGACAGTGTCCTCGGAGGAACTCACCTGCGCGCCCTGGTCCAGGTCCAGGCCAATCCAGTCCGCGCTGCTCGTCGCGTTCACGGTGGTGGTGTACGAGCCGTCATCGTTGGCCACGTGCTTCACGTGAGTGCCATCCGTCGGCGCGTTCTCATCCGGATTCCCCGGCTCCTGCGGGTCGGGATTCTGCGTGTCGCCGGGCGGCAGCTCCAGGTCATCGCCGCACGCGGACAGGGAACCGGCCAGCAGCAGGGCGGCGGCGGTGCGGCCCAGGAAGGAGGAACGGGGAGAGAGGCGGGACATGAGGACTCCTTGAGTGAGTGAAAGGTGGAAGGAAGCGTCAGAGCCGGGCGGAGAGGCCGGCCTGGACGGCGCGAGGAGGAATGGGGAGGTCGGTGGGGTTGCCCGCGTTCGCGAGGTTGGTGCCCAGCACGAAGAACTGGAGCTCCTCGCGCAGGCGCCAGCCCAGCCGGGCATCCACGGTGACGTAGGTCTTCGCGTCGTACGGGTTGGCGACGCCGTCACCGTCCGTGTCCGGGTAGAAGGGGCGCGGCCCCACGAGCGCGCCGCGCACCCATGCCTCCAGGCCCGACGTCCGGTGACGCCAGGTGGCCTGCGCGGTGAGGCGATGACGCGCCTGCCCCTCCAGCGCCAGCCCCGTCTCCTCAGAACGGCCGTCGGTGAGCGTGTAGCCCAGCTCCGCGGAGACGCGGCCCGGCAGCTGCTGGCGCACGCCCAGCTCACCGCCGCGCACGCGCGCACGCGCGATGTTCACGTAGGTGAAGAGCTGCTGCGGACCGACCAGCTCCGTGGAGACACCAATCATGTCCCGCAGGTTGTGCTGGAAGGCGCTCACCCACAGGAGCGAGGACGCCGCGGGCTTCACCTCCACCGACAGGTTGAAGCTGCGCGAGCGCTCTGGGCGCAGGTCCGGATTGCCGTGCACCCGGTAGCCCACGCTGGGGTTTTCGAAGTCGAGCAGCAGCTCCTGGAAGCCCGGCGCCCGGAACGCCCAGCCATAGCTGCCGCGCAGCGTAAGCCAGGACGCCGGGTCCATGCGCGCCGCCAACCGCGGCGTCACCGCCGTGCCGAACTGCGTGTCCGTGTCCACGCGCGCGCCCGGCACCAGCGTCAGCTTCCAGCGCGGCGCCAGGGTCCAGTTGTCCTGCACGTAGAGGGACGCGCGGGCGCGCTGGCCGGTGCCGTCCTCGCCCAGCCGGTCCGCCCGCAGCCATTCACCGAGCAGCTCCGCGCCCGCCACGAAGGCGTGGGCGTCTCCCACCTTCGCGTCCAGCTGCGCGCCCAGCCGGCCCTGCTGCTCGCGCGTGTCCTCGATGGTGTCCAACGCGTTGGAGCGGCGCTGGTCTCTCAGGTAGCGCCGGTTGAACCACGCATAGGCGCCATCCACGCGCAGCGAGGCGTTGTGGGACAGCGTCCACCGGGGAGACAGGCGCACGGAGAGCGAGTCATCCCGGCTGGCGCGGTCGAAGGTGGCGCCCGTCACGCCCACGTCCACGCCGCGCTGCACTCGCCGCGCATAGGTGGCGTTGGCCTGCAGCGCCGTGCCCTCGCTGACGCGCAAGTCTCCGCCCGCGGACGCGTCAATGCCATCCAGGCTGCTGCCCGTGGTGCCGATGCTCGTCGGGTCCAGGAGGTACGCGTCCCGCCGCGCCAGACCGCCGCTCAGGCGCAGGCCCCAGTCCTCACCCTTCGCCTCGCCGGTGGCGTCCAGCTCCAGCCGCTGCAGGGAGCCATAGGAGGCGCGCAGCTCGGCGCCCAGCGGCCGGCGTGCACGGCGGGTGATGAGGTTCACCACGCCCGCCACCGCGTCGCTGCCGTAGAGGACCGACGAGGGGCCCTTCACGACTTCCACCTGTTCGATGTCCTCGGTGGACAGGCGGGACAGGTCCACGCTTCCAGCGACCCGGCCGGCCACGCGCTCGCCATCCACCAGCACCAGGACGTACTCGGGCGACAAGCCCTGCAACTGCACCGTGGCGCCCGCGAACGTCTGGACCACCTGGAGCCCTGGATGCGCGGCGAGCAACTCCGACGCGTCCCGCGCCCCGCTGGCCAGGATGTCCAAGCGGGTGATGACCTCCGTGGCCACCGCTGAATCCTCGAGCCGCTCCGGTGAGCGCGACGCCGTCACCACCGTGCGCGCCTCCGGCAGCGCCTCCTCGGCGGACGCGGGCTGCGGCCCCGCCTCGGCCTGGGCCACCCGCGCGTCGGACGGAGCCTCCGCGGTGGAATCCTCGCGGGAAGCCACCTCGGCGGCTGGCGCTTCACTGCCACCGCCCCACGCCGTCCACGGCATGGCACAGGCCAAGAAGAGCAAACACCCACGCCACGCCATGCTGCGTCCTCCGGCGCGAGGCCGGGGGCCTTTCACGCGAAGGCCCTGCAGGGCGCTGGGCTCAAGGGCCTCGGGCCTCAGGAAACAACCTCACTGCACCGGGCCCGCGCGGCCCGGGAACGACGCACACGTCAGCGGCCGGAGCCGCTCACCCGCGCACCACCACCTTCCGGCGGCGTCCGCTCCAGGGGCACCACCCGCGTCCGGTGACAGCGGCGGCACTTGAGCTCCACGCCCTCCGGCACCAACCGCGCCAGCAGGCTGCCGCACATGCAGCGCAGCTCCTCCGCCCCGCCTTCACCGTGGCAACCGTCGCGCATCACCGCTCCTGGCTCGAAACGCGGCGACGATATTGATAGTGATTTTCAAAGTCAAATGATTGGTAAAAAACCGTCCCTGCGAGAATCAGGGTGTGTGGGAGCGCGCCGCTCAGTGAACCTTGGAGCGCGCGGAGGTGTCGCGCGCCAGACGCACCTTGGGCGTCACCATGCGAGCGACACCAAAGTAGAGCTGCTCCTCGGTGTAGACCTTGCGCACCCGGCGGGGGCCGCCGGGGTGGTAGGCGGGGCCGGGCCGCTCCAGCCACTGGAGGATGCGCACCTCGCCGGAGTGGGCCATGGCGGCCAGCAGCTCCGGGGGGCACAGCTTGAGGTAGCGGCGCACCAGCGGCTTGAGCTTGCGGGAGAAGTTGCGCCCCAGCACGGCATGGCGCCGGCCGGCGTGCAGCGTCCCGTCGAAGCGGCGCGACAGGTGGAAGAGCTCGTGAATCACCGTCTCCACGCGGGCCTGCGCGGTGGAGCCCCGGAAGAAGAGCGGCCGGAGGGTGACGCAGTACAGCATCCGCGTGCCCTGGATGCGGATGATGGGCTTGCGGCGTCCGGTGCGGTCCGTGCTCTTCCCGCCCCGGAAGCACAGGGGCTTCACGGTCCCCCGGGAGGCGCGGCGGGCCTCGCCGGCCACCACGAGGATGCGGCCCGCCTTCACATGCCCGAACTCCGGCATCTTCGCCGCGATGTCCCGGATGAGGGAGCGGAGCGTCTTGTTGAAGTTGGGGCGGCGTCGGGCCACGGCTGGTGGACAGTCTAGCGGAAAAGCCCTTGAGAGGACTCCTGGGGGTGGCCACATTGTCTAGCGTCATGCGCTTGCGCTCGCCCATGTTCCGACTGGCCGTGGTGCTGTCCCTCTGTGCGGGGTGTGCCTCCACCCCCACCCGGCCTTCCAGTCCCGCCGTCCTCACCGCCCAGCGGACAGTCGTCGCGTCCCAGGGCCTCACCGACGCCCTTTTGCGCTACGAGGCCCAGGTGACCAGCCCCGGGGAGGGGGTGGTGGAGCGGGCCGACTACGAGCTCGTCGCCGACGGCCAGGTGGTGAAGACGGGCACCGCGAAGCTGGACGTGGCGCTGACGCCCGGCGCGCCCGCGGACGTCTCCTTCGAGGAGCGCGCGCCCTACGTGAAGAACGCGGACGACCTGGCGCGGCTGAGCGCCCAGGGAGGCACGCTGCTGCTCGCCCTGCGCGGCACGCTCGTCGTGCGCTCGGGGGGCCAGGAGCAGACGATTCCCTTCGCCGCCAGCCGCGCGGCGCGGATGCCCCGGCTGCCCACGGTGGTGGTGGAGGAGCTGGACGGGGCGCGCTACTCGGATGAGGAGGTCCAGCTCAACCTCCGCCTGGGCGTGCGCAACCCCAACCCCTTCCCGCTGCGGCTGGAGGGCCTGACGTGGACGGCGTCGGTGGCCGGCAAGACGCTGGGCAGCGGCACGCTGGCGCGGGCGGACACCGTGGACGCGTCCGCCACGGGCGTGTACCCGGTGGAGCTGGCGGTGACGAAGGACACCTGGGGCCCGGAGGTGAAGGCGCTCATCTCCAAGGGGCTTTTGCCCTATGGGGTGATGGGTGAGGTGACGGGCCCGCTGCTGCGCGTGCCCTATTCGCTCACGGGCGAGGTGAAGCTGAACGTCTCCCGGTAGAGTGGCGCGCCGTGCCCATCTACCTGTTGAGTGACGAGCACCCGGAGCTCTTCCCGCCCCCGGAGCGCGCCGACACGAGCGGCGTCGTGGCCGTGGGCGGTGACCTGCGTCCGGAGCGGCTGCTGGCCGCGTATGCCCGCGGCATCTTCCCCTGGTACAGCGAGGGAGACCCCATCCTCTGGCACTCGCCGGACCCGCGCTTCGTGCTGACGCCGGACGCGCTCCACGCGGGCCGCTCGCTGCGCAAGACGATGGCGCGCGGCGTCTATGAGGTGCGCTACGACACGGCCTTCCGGCGCGTCATCACCGAGTGCAGCCGGGTGCCGCGGCCCGGGCAGGCGGGCACCTGGATTACCGAGGAGATGATGGAGGCCTACGTCACGCTCCACGAGGCGGGCTTCGCGCACTCGGTGGAGGCGTGGGCCCAGGGCGAGCTGAAGGGCGGCCTGTACGGCGTGTCCCTGGGCGCGGCCTTCTTTGGAGAGAGCATGTTCGCGCTGGCCCCGGACGCCTCCAAGGTGGCCTTCGTCACCGCGGCGGAGCGCTTCCAGGGCTGGGGCTTCCAGCTCATCGACTGTCAGGTGGAGACCGAACACCTGGCCCGCTTCGGCGCGGAGAACTGGCCCCGCAGGCGCTTCCTCGCGGCGCTCGCCCGGGCGCTGAAGGAGCCCACCCGGCGCGGGAAGTGGACGCAAGACGCGGCCGGGGCGACCTGATGCTTTCAGAGATGTGCGGGCCCCTTTGAATATCGGCGGTGGCGGGCCGTCACGTCCTCACCCCGCCGCCAGAGGAGCCGCCCATGCGCTGGAAGTCCGCTCTGTTGCTGCCGCTGTGCCTTGTCACCACCGCCTGCGGCACCTCCGCGAAGCACCAGGCGCTGCTCGAACGCCGCGACGCCATCCGGCTGGCGGACGTCGAGCGCGAGCAGGGTGAACGGGAGCAGTACCGGAGCGTCAACGGCTTCCAGGACACGCGCTGGGGGATGACGCGAGCGGAGGTCCTGGCCGTCGCGCCTGGCGCCCTCCCGTCCAACGCGTGGGGAGACCTGCGAGCCCTGGGCGTCGTCGCGGACCGCCCCGCCGTCATCGACTACGTCTTCGCCGACGGACAGCTCGCCCAGGTCTCGCTCCGGTTCCGGACACCGGGCGCGGTTCGAGGCGACTTCCGGGCGCTGGAGGAGCTGCTGAGCATGAAGTACGGCAAGCCGGCCTCCAGGGAGGACTCCGCCCTCGACGCGGCCCAACACCTCGCGCTGGTGGAGATGAGCAACAACCTCTCCGAGGCCTCGGCGAACTACCACGCGGCGCGCTCGGGCTACCGGTCCCCCACCCCAGCGGTGGGCTCCTTCGAGCGCCAGCGGGAGGCTGATGCGCGGAATGATGCGCTGACCGCCCACTACGACTACGCGCTCGAGTCCACCTGGAAGGACGCCGAGACGGACCTGGTGCTCACCGGCACGCAGCAGCCCGGAGCGCGCGGCCTCTCCCTCCAGTACCAGAGCGCGCGGCTCACCCCCTACCTGTCCCAGGAGCTGGCGGTCCGCGCGGAGCAGCGCAAAGTGGAGCAGTCACTGGAGCTGTAGCCGCGGCGCTCAAGGGCCGCCGCGGGCGAGGACCTGCGGCGGAACTCAAGGACGCGAACAGCACGGACTCATCCGACCGTGGATTCAGAACGTGGTTCCAGTCTCCATGAAAGTCCCTCCGGACGAGGTGGAGCTTGCGCATAGCCCCTTGAGCGCTGCTGACACCCGTGTGGTAGCTGGACCGTTCCGCGACCCGTACATGCTCGACTTCCTCGAACTCGCTAACACATACAAGGGGACGCAATAAGTGACGGCGGGCTCCGCCACCGCGTAGATGCAAGCCCCGCGAGAGAAAGTGCGCATGGAACAGGCACGCTGCTGGAGCCCCAGCGGCCCCCTCTCCCAGCCCAATCCAAGGACTCAATCCCCCGACGCCCCTACTGCTTGCACGACGACAGTGTGCGCTTCCCGAACGCCAGCTCTTCCTCCGTGGGGCTGCCGTAGCGCACCGTCTTCGGCGCCGCCTTGGGCCTGCCAGCGTCGTGGACGTGGAGCACGCCCAGGTCGCGGCTGAGCACGGTGCGCAGCCCGGTGCCGTCATAGAGCGCGCCAAAGAAGGCACCACCGCCGCGCAGCGGCAGCGGCGCCAGCGCACCGGCCGGCCGGAGCAGCAGCGCGGTGTGGTCCTCCGTGGCCCACTCGCAGGGGTCCTTCTTCCCGTCGCGCTTCATCCACGACACCAGGATGTCGAACACGGCGCTGCCGTCATCCCACCGGCTGCTGAAAATCTCCCACTCGCGCTGGCACTCCGGGGCCTCGCACGACGCGCGCTCGGGAATCACGTCCGACAACTCCAGGGGCAGTCCCCGGCCCTCCTTGCTCGTGGAGTTGTCATCGGCGCGGCGCAGCTTGCAGCCCGTGGGCGCGTCCTTCTGGCGCAGCGCCACCGGCGTGCCCGACAGCCGGCCCGGGGGCAGCACGTCGCAGTCCACCTGCAGCTCGGACATGAGGTACGTCTTGCGGTCCGCGTCCGTCCCCATCCGCACCGCCCACCACACCACGGGCACCGCGCGGCAGGCCGCCGAGTCCGCCTTGCCGAACACCCACAAGGGCACGGACGGGTCGGGCGCGCCCAGCTTCCGGACGTCCACATCCTCCGGCACCAGCTTCACGCCGGAGCGGTCACGCTCGCCCTCCGCGAAGAAGCGGTCCTTCGACTCCGGGATGATGGCCTGGTGCGCCAGCCAGCCCGAGCCCTTGAGCCCCACCAGGTTGCGCGCCGTGAAGGGCACCACGGCCGGGCGCTTCGGACAGCCGCGCTCGGGCTCGGCGGCCGCAAAGGTGTCCACGTCATCGAACTGCGCGGACGCCACCAGGGGCATCAGCAGCGCCAGGCTCGACACCCACGCCTGCGCGGTCAACCGGACTGCCAAACGCATCGGGCTCCTCCACGAAGAAGCGTCCGCGGCCGGTGGGGGCGCGCGGGCGAAAGAGGGAGCCTCCCGTCATACCGCAAGCCCGCGACACGCCAAGCCCAAGGCCTCAGCGCTTGCGTGACTTCTTCTTCGGCGGCGGCAGCACCTCCACCGGAATCTCCCGCTCCGCCTCCACCACGGCCGGCGCACCGGCGTCAGCGGGCTCGGGCGGCTTCACCTCCTGAATCTGGTCATCCAGCGGCACCCGGCCCACGGAGCGGTGGAACAACTCCCACAGCGCCTTGCGGTGCACCTCCGGCGAGCCCGCGCCCGATACCACCACGCCCGCGCCGCTGTAGCGGGCCTCCAGCCCCAGCGGCTCGAGCCCCGCTCCCAGCGAAGCGAGCTGCTCCTGGAGGATGGGCAAGTCGAACGTCAGCTCCAGCTCCCGGGCCACGAAGGCGTCCGTCTTCAACAGCTCCAGCAGCGCCAACCTGCACGCGGAGTCCTTCACCGAAGCACTCAAGGAGCGCTCCGTGCCGGTCGTCGCGTTCAGGTCCGGACAGGCCTCGCGGGCCGCGGCCAGCCGGGGCGCGGGGTCCTCCGGCGGCGGCGAGCCCACCGTGAGGCGCCACACGGCGAAGCGCCCCCCCGCGTACAGCAGGAGCAGCGTCCGCCCCGCCTTCTGGCCGGTGAGCAACAGCTCATTGCTCCCAGGCAGCAGCTCCGCGTCCGCCACGGAGGCGTCCGCCACCTGGACCCAGTCCACGGTGTCGAGCTTGTGGAAGCGCTCCTTCCCGGGCTCCAGGGGGACGACCAGGTCCACCGGCCACGCGCGCGCGCGCGCCGGGACGAGAAGGGCCAGGAGTGCTCCAACAACGTACATGCGAGCGGACATCAGGGCTCCAGCGCAGTGGTGTGGACCCTTAGCACGGGATAAGAACAGGGCTCTATGCCTACCTGGACCCTCTGGGTCGCCTGCCTGGCGCTGAGCTTCATCAGGGCCCTTGTCGCCGCTTCGGAGTCCGCGCTCTACGGCGTGTCCGACCTGCGAGCACAGGAGCTGGTGGACACGCAGCCGGGCCGCGCGACGCGCCGGGTCCTCCGCCACAAGACGGACCGCGAGCCCGTGGCCACGGCGCTGCGCCTGGGCATGGTGCTCAGCGGCTTCCAGGCCGCGGCCATTGGGGCCTTCGTCCCGCCGCGCATGCTGGACTTCAGCCGCTACGGCGAAGCCGAATGGCTGCCGGTGGCCACCGTCGCCGCGGGCGCGCTGCTGGTGGGCGTGCTGGCCACGCTCATGGAAGTCACCATGCGCGGGCTGGCCAACGGCAGCCCGGAGCGCTGGGCCCTGCGGCTGTCGGGCTTCACCGCGCTGCTGGTGACGGTGCTCTACCCGCCCATGCGCGTGGCCATGGTGGTGCTCAACCTGATGGCGCGCACCTTCGGCCGCACGCTGCGCTTCGAGCCGCCGCCGCCGCCGCTGGAGGAGCTGGAGAAGCTGCTGGCCGCCCAGGCCGCGAAGAACGAGGTCGACAAGAGCGCCCCGCAGCTCATCCGCTCCATCTTCGAGCTGTCCGACAAGCGCTGCCGCGACGTCATGGTGCCGCGCACGGAGGTGGTGACGGTGGACATCACCATCCCCCCGGACGAGCTGCTGCGCCTGCTGGCGGAGGAGAACCACTCCCGCATCCCCGTGTACCGGGACGACGTGGACCACGTCATCGGCGTGCTGCACGCGCGCGACATCATCCCGCTGCTCCAGCACCCCGAGCTCATCGTCCTGCAGGACATCATCCGCCCGGCGCACTTCGTGCCGTGGATGAAGCCCATTGGCGACCTGCTCCGGGACATGCAGAAGCAGAAGATTCACATGGCCATCGTCGTCGACGAGTACGGCGGCTTCATGGGCGTGGTGACGCTGGAGGACATCCTCCGCGAAATCGTCGGCGACATCGGCGACGAGTTCGAGGTGGAGGAGAAGCACGTGGAGAAGCTGGCCGACGGCAGCTTCCTGGTGGACGCCGCGCTGGAGGTGGACGCCTTCACGCAGACGTTCGGCTTCCCCCTGCCCGAGGGCGACTTCGACACGCTGGGCGGCTTCCTCTCCTCCATGGCGGGCCACCTGCCCGACGTGGGCGAGCGCTTCGCCTACAGCGGCTGGCAGTTCGTCGTGGCGTCCAAGGAAGGCCCCCGCATCGACCGCGTGCGGATGTCGCGCGGGAAGTCCGGCCTCACCAAGGACGGCAAGGCCACGGAGCCCCGCGACGGCCTGCCGCGCGAGCCCGGCCGCGAGGAGCAGGCCTCCGCGAAGAGCTGAGACCCCAAGCGACACCGGCCCCGCTCCGGGGCCGGTGTCCGCGCGCTACTGGGACCAGTAGCACTCCAGCGTCTCTCGCGCGGACTTGCCAATGAGCTCGCAGTTCTCGAAGCGGGCGCGGTCGCTGCCGCCGAGCTGCTGGCCGTAGCGGTCCGCGAAGCGCCGGAAATAGGCATCCGGAAGCGCCCGGGAGTCGAGCCGGAAGTCCGCCGCCGGGGCGCGCTCGAGCTCCAGCCGGAAGGCGATGCCCCGCCCGGCGACGAGCCTGCGGATGCTGGCCTCGTCGGTGATGGCCTGCTCCACCAGCTCGTTGAGCGGCTGCCTCAGCGACACGGCGCCGTCCTCGCCAGTGCGCCCGGTGCGCCGCGCGGCGCCCAGGGAGACGCTCCAGTGCAGCGGGCCCTTGAGCGCGAAGGTCCGCTCGTCACAGCGCTGGGAGCGCTCCTCCTCCACCTCGCCGGTGTTGACCACCTCGCGGGTGACCTCCTCGTCGGTGAGGGCCGTCACCAGCGGATAGATGGAGGCCAGCGCCAGCACCACGCCGAGCGTCATCGGGAGGTCGATGTCCTCGTCCTCGGACTCGCCGTCGGACATCGACATCAGGACGCCGCCACCCCCGAGCATCGCGAGCCCGCCGAGCAACGAGCCCATGGGCGGGCTCGTCGTGGTGTCGACGCGCTTCTTGCTGAACTCGGTGGAAATCTCGGTGCAGGTGTTGCGCTTCACCGCGACGCGGCCCACGTAGGACGCATCCACGACGCTCTCCAGCGTGTCGCGGTGGGTCTCCCCCAGGGACGCCTCGCGCAGCCGCTCGCCACGCACGTACTCGGACGTCGTGCCGCAGCCCGCCTGGGAGAAGAGCAACGCCGCCAGCCCCGCTGCCCCGAACCTAGAAGAGCCGGTTGCGCGCATCTTCCATCGCCCCACAAAGCCGCGAGTAGTGTTCCAGCGCCCGCTCCAGCCGCAGGCTCTTGTCGACGTCCGTCTGCCGCCCGGGGACGAAGTCCCGCACCGACGTCACGGAGAGGTCCACATAGGGCAGGCTCTGGAACTTGCCGGTGGGCTCCGCGCAGTAGCGGTTCTCCGCGCTGCACTTGCGGAACATGGAGTACGTCCCGGTGTGCTTCTCCTTCACGCGAAGCCGGAGCGTCGCATCGTTCCCCCCGTTGAGCCGGATGACCTCAATGGGCAGCAACAACCCTCGCAGGTCCACGATTTCGGTCCGCTCACGGGGCTTGTCCAGCACCATGATGCGGCAGTCCTTCACCGTGACGTGCACCTCCGTGTCGTTCCACGCCTCGATGTGCTCGCGCAGCCACGCCTCCGTCTGCGCCTTCGTCGGGTCCACCTTGCGCGCGGGAGCCGGGGGCTCTGGAGGTGTTTTCTCCGCGGCCAGGGCACCGGCGGAGCTCAACAGCCCCAGGGAAATCGGAAGCATGTATCGTCGTAAAAGCGACATGCACCACACGGTGCCATGTCCTGCACTCCGTCAGCAACGGACAAGTCCCATGTCACCGCATGGGTAAAGCCTGCCCCACGGACATGTGCGCCAGCGGCCTCAGCCCCCGTCCAGCGGCGGCACCCAGGCCAGCGGCAGCACGCGCTCGGACTTGAAGGGCGCGCGCCGCTCGGTGCCGCCGAAGCGCAGCACCACCCCGCCCTCCACCCGCACCCGCCGGGGCACCGGCGCCGGCCCGCCCGTGGGGCGCGCGCTGGCCAGCGGGAAGAGCACGCGCAAGGGGGCGCTCCCATCCGCGGCCAGGGGGGCCGCCACCTGCTGCGTGCCCACCGCCACGCGGCGGCCGTCCACCCGCAACGTGAAGTCCACCGCGGCCAGCGTGGCCGCGTCCGAAGCGGGGTTCGTCACCGCCAGGTCCAAATCCAGAACGCCAGTGCCGTCCTGCCGGAAGTCCACCTGGAAGCCCACCACGCGCACCGCGTCTTCATAGGCCCGCGGCCGGAAGGGCACCGAGCCCAGGCACCCGGACACGGCGAGCCCGCCTCCCAGCAGCCCCAGGATGACGGCCCGGCGCGAGCGCATCTCAGCCACCCAGCAGCGGCTGGAGCGCCTCCACCGTCAGCGGCCAGCCCGCGCGCCGGGACAGGGACTCCAGCGCCTTGATGAACTCCGCCGCCGTCTGGAAGCGCCGCGCCCGGTCCGCGAACAGCGCCTTGCGCGCCACCTGCACCGCGTAGTCCGGCAGCTCCGGGGAGGACGTCAAGAGCGGCACGCGGGCGTCGCGCACCTTGTGCATCAGCTCCGCCTCGTGCTCCCCGGCGAAGAGGCGGCGGCCGGACCACAGCTCCCAGAGGAGGATGCCCACCGCATACAGGTCCGTGCGCGCGTCCACCGGCAGCCCCAGCACCTGCTCCGGACTCATATAAGGCAGCGTGCCGCGCAGCGCGCCGGAGTCGCCGCGCATCATCCCCTCCACCTCCGCCACGCCGAAGTCGGTGAGCTTCACGTCGCCGTTGATGCCCAGCAGCAGGTTGGCCGGATTCACGTCGCGGTGGACGATGGTGGCGCCGTTCTCCCCCACCTTCGCCCGGTGGATGTAGTCCAGCGCCTTGAGCAGGGACCAGGCGATGTAGCAGGCGGACTCGGGCGGCATGGCCGCGCCGGCCTTCACCAGCAGCTCCTGCATGTAGCCCAGCGTCCGGCCACTCACGAGCTCCTGCACCATCAGGTAGTCCGGCCCCGCCTTGAACAGGCGGTAGGTGCGGACGATGTTCGGATGGCGCAGGCGCACCGTCAGCTTCGCCTCGTCGACGAAGGCCTTGACGTAAGCGGTGTCGCTGCGAAACGACGGATGCAACCGCTTGATGACAATCTCGTCCGGTTCACCCGGTGAGCGCTGCGTGGTGACCCGGGCTCGCGCCTGGTACACCTCCGCCATGCCGCCCACCGCCAACCGGCCGACTACCTCGTAACCACCCAGGTCCGGAGCATCCGCCACGGCACAACACTACTGCGAATTTCCGTCCGCACCCACTATTCCGCCACCAGGTCGTGGAAGAGCGCCTCATAGCGGCGGCCGGACGCCCCCCAGGAGAAGTCCTTCTCCATGCCCCGGCGCCGGAACTCGCCCAGGCGCGACGGGTCCGCGTAGAGGGCCAGGGCGCGGCGGATGGCCGCCAGCAGGGCGGACTTGTGGAAGGCCTCGAAGAGGATGCCATTTCCGTCCAGGCCCCCCTCCACCGTGTCCACCAGCCCGCCGGTGGCCCGGACGATGGGCACCGTGCCGTAGCGCAGCGAATACATCTGGTTCAGGCCGCACGGCTCATAGCGGCTGGGCATGAGGAAGAAGTCCGCCCCCGCCTCCACCAGGTGGGAGAGCGCCGGGTCGAAGCCGAGGTGCACGCCCACCTGCTTCGGGTAACGGGCCTGCAACGCGAGCAGCCCCTCCTCCAGGGGGCCTTCGCCGCTGCCCACGCCGACGACGCGGAGGTCCGCGTGGAGCGCGGCCGGAAGGGCCTCCAGCAGCAGGTCCATGCCCTTCTGCCACGCCAGCCGGCTGACGAAGCCGAACACCGGCGCGGGGCTGTCCTCCAGCCCGAAGCGGGCCAGCAGCTCGCGCTTGCACACGGCCTTGCCGGCCAGGTCCTTCAGGCCGTAGCGGGCCGGGATGAAGGCGTCGTCCTCCGGGTTCCACTCGTGCGTGTCCACTCCGTTGAGGATGCCGTGGAGCCGGTGCGCGCGGTGCCGCAGCAGGCCGTCCAGCCCGTAGCCCTGCTCCGGCGTCTGGATTTCCCGCGCGTAGGTGGGGGACACGGTGGTGAGCGCGTCGGAGAAGACGAGCCCCGCCTTCAGGAAGTTCACCGCGTCGTGGAACTCCAGCCCGTCATGGGCGGTGAACAAGTCCCAGGGCAGCGCCAGCTCCCCCATCACGTCCTTGGGGAACTGCCCCTGGTAGGCCAGGTTGTGGATGGTGAAGACGCTCTTCGCGTGCGCCAGCGGCCCCGTCTGGAAGCCGCGCCGCAGCGCCACCGGCACCAGCCCCGTCTGCCAGTCGTTGGCGTGGATGATGTCCGGGATGAAGCGCAGCCGCTGCGCCGCCTGGAGCGCGCCCACGCTGAGATAGGCGAAGCGCCGGTGGTTGTCGGCGAAGGCGCCCCCCGCGTCCCCGTAGAGGCCGTGGCGGTTGCCGAAGAGGAACTCGTTCTCCAGGAAGAGCACCTCCAGCCGCTCCGACACGCGTGCGGAGAGGATGGGGCCCGACAGCTCGCCGAAGGGGAAGCGCAGCAGCAGGGACTGGCCCGTGGGCTCCAGCCGCCCCGCGCCTCGCAGGTCGCGGTAGCGCGGGGTGATGACCTTGACGTCGTGGCCCAGCGAGGCAAGCGCGGCGGGGAGGGCCCCGGCCACGTCCCCCAGGCCCCCCGTCTTGGAGAACGGGGCCACCTCCGAGGAGATGAAGAGGACATTCATGTGCGCACATTGACGTGTGTGCCGGATGAGTCAACCGCGAAGGTGCACACCTGCCCCGCCCCCCATATGTTGCGACGCGTGATGATTCCTCCAGACCCCATCCAGCGCTTCGCGGAGCTCTTCGAGCGGGCGAAGCAGGCCATCGCGGTGGACCCCAACGCCATGGTGGTCGCCACCGTGGGCGCTGACGGGCGCCCCAGCGCGCGCGTCGTCCTGCTCAAGGACTTCGATGCGCGCGGCTTCGTGTTCTACACGAACCACGAGAGCCGCAAGGGCCGCGAGGCCCGCGCGCATCCCCATGCCGCGCTCTGCTTCTACTGGCAGCCCTTGAATGAACAGGTGCGCGTGGAGGGCCGCGTGGAGCGCGTCACGGACGCGGAAGCGGACGCCTACTTCCAGAGCCGCGCCCGCGGCAGTCAGGTGGGCGCCTGGGCCAGCCTGCAGAGCCAGCCGCTGGCGACGCGCGAGCAGTTGGAGGCCCGCGTGGCGGAGGTGGAGCGGAAGTACGCCGGCCAGCCCGTGCCGCGCCCGTCGCACTGGTCCGGCTTCCGCGTGGTGCCGGACCGCATCGAGTTCTGGCACGCCCAGGAGAGCCGCCTCCATGACAGGCACGTCTACCTGCGCGAGGACGGCGGCTGGCGCACGCAGCTGCTCTACCCCTGAGGGCACGGCTACCAGGGCACTTCGGTCCCCTGGTAGTCGAAGAACCGGCCGCTGTGCTCCGGACTCAGCCCGTCGATGACCCGCAGCATGCCGCGCACCGAATCCGGCGTCGGCAGCGTGGCGTCCGGGCCGCCCATGTCCGTCTGCACCCAACCGGGGTGGAGCAGCACGGTGACGAAGCCCTCCGGGCGCAGGTCCGTGGACATGGAGCGCACGGCCATGTTCAGCGCGGCCTTCGACATGCGGTACGCATAGGCGCCGCCGTCGGTGTTCGCCGCCAGCGAGCCCATCCGCGAGGTGACGTGCGCCACCCGCCGCAAGGCGCCTTGCCGCAAGCCGGGCAGCATCGCGTTGGTGACACGCAGCGGGCCCAGGGCGTTGACGGTGAACGTGCGCGCCAGGTCCGCGTAGTCCACGTCACCCAACGCGCACCACAAGCCGGAGACACCAGCGTTGTTGATGAGCACGTCCACGGGGCTGGTGCACACGTTCGTGGCGAACGCGCGCACGCTGGCGTCGTCTCCCACGTCCAGCGCATGGATGCGCAGGCGGTTGCCTGCCTTGTGCTTCAAGGGCTCCAGCCGCCGTGCTCCCTCTGGCGACCGGACCCCGGCTTCGACGGTGTCGCCCCGCAGCAGGAGCTGCTGGACGAATTCGAAACCAATCCCCCTGCTCGCTCCGGTGATGACGTAGCGCATGCATGGCATTAACGCGCTGAATGCCTCCCGCTGGCAAAACCCGCGCGCTGACAATCGGGGAGTGCACGCTGGTAACCGCATGAACCACATGCAGAGAACACATTTGATGAATGTCGCCGTCGTGGGAGGTGGGATTTCCGGGTTGGCCATCGCGCACGGCTTGCGTTCGCGCGGTACGGCTGCCGTGCTCCTGGAGACATCCGCACGCCTTGGAGGCGCGGTAGGCACGCATGCGCGCGCTGGCTACCTGGTGGAGCAAGGCCCCAACAGCTTCCTGGACCGCGAGCCCGCGACGCGAGCACTCGCGGCGGCGCTGAACCTGGAAGGTCGAATCCGGGCCGCCGACCCTTCGGCGAAGCGGCGCTATGTCTACACGCGGGGCAGACTCCGGTCGGTGCCGGCTTCGCCGCCGGCGTTCCTGGCTTCGGACATTCTTCCGCTGGGCGCGCGGCTGCGGGTCGCCGGCGAGCTGTTCTCCAGCCGCGCGCCAGAGGGCACGGACGAATCACTGGCCGCGTTCGGCCGCCGCCACCTGGGACGCGCGGCGACGCGGGTGCTGCTGGACGCGGTGCAGACGGGCATCTACGCCGGTGACGTGGAGCAGCTCAGCGTCGAGGCGACGTTTCCCCTGCTGGTGAAGCTGGAGCGCGAGCACCGCAGCCTCATCCTGGGCGCCCTCCGCGCACAGAAGGCCCAGCGCAAGGCCCTGCCCACGGGTGACGCGCCGAAGCTGACGGGCGCGCTGAGCACGTTCGACGGGGGCCTCCAGGTGCTCATCGACGCGCTGGCCGCCTCGCTGGGCGGCGCGGCGCACGTGGGCGCGCGGGTGGAGGGCCTGACGCGCGTGGACGGCGGATGGAAGCTCGCCGTCGAGGAGCACGGACGCCGCGCGGAGCTGACCGCGTCCCACGTGGTGCTGGCGGTTCCCGCGTTCGTCGCCGCGCGGCTGCTGCGCCCCCTGGATGACGCGCTGGCGGAGCAGGTGTCCCGAATCGAGTACGCGCCCATCGCGGTGGTGCACCTGGGCTTCGACGCGGGCGCGCTCCCCGCGCCGGATGGCTTCGGCTTCCTCGTCCCCTTCGAGGAGCAGCGGCGGCTGCTGGGCGCCATCCACGCGTCCACCACCTTCCCCTTCCGCGTCGAGGGCGGCCGCGTGCTCTACACCTGCATGGTGGGCGGCGCGCGGCAGCCGGACCTGGTGCAGCGGGATGAAGCGGCGCTCGCGGCGCTGGCGCTCGAGGAGCTGCGGGCCCTGACGGGCGTGACGGCCCGGCCCACCTTCACGGAGGTCTTCCGCTGGCGGCAGGGCATCCCCCAGTACAACGTGGGGCACCTGGCGCGGATGGCGGGCATCGACGCGGCGCTCCAGCGCTGGCCGGGGCTGCACCTGGCGGGCAACGCCTACAAGGGCATTGGCCTCAACGACTGCATCCGCAACGCGGCGCGGCTCGCGGATGCCCTGGCGGACGAGGGCACCGTTCGGAAATAGGGACTGCGACCGCTCGTTGTCAGGGAGCGACCGCTCGGGCCGGAGGCGTCAGCGTAGACCAGGAAGTCGCGTCAGACTGGCAGTGCATGCTTCCCGGAGTCAGGAGCCCCCCGCCATGTTCGCCCTCC
>NZ_JABXEO010000052.1:0-60156 GCF_013372585.1 Myxococcus sp. AM010 | reverse complement strand
CTATTCGTCGGCAGCGTCAGATGTGTATAAGATACAGGGTGGTGGGGGCCACGGTGATTCTCCAGGACGTGACGCGGCTGCGGCGCTTCGACGAGCTGAAGAACGACCTGGTGGCCACGGTGGCGCATGAGTTCCGCACGCCGCTCACGTCCCTGCGCATGGCGCTGCACCTGGTGACGGAGGGGGTGGTGGGGCCGGTGACGGAGAAGCAGGCGGACCTGCTGTTCGCGGCGCGCGAGGACTGCGAGCGGCTGCAGGGCATCGTGGATGACCTGCTGGACTTGTCGCGCATCCAGGCAGGGCAGCTTCAGTTGGAGCTTCGCCGGGTGCCGGCGGAGGTGTTGGTGGACGCGGCGCTGGAGGCGCAGCGCGCGGCGGCGGAGGAGCGCGGGGTGCGGCTGTCGGGGCAGGTGGCGCTGGACGTGGCGCCGGTGGACGTGGACCCGGACCGGCTGGGGTTGGTGCTGGGGAACCTGGTGGGCAACGCGGTGAAGCACACGCCCATGGGCGGCGAGGTGGAGGTGCGCGTGTCGCGGGACGCGCGCGGGGTTCGCTTCGAGGTGCGGGACACGGGGGAGGGGATTGCCGTGGAGCAGCAGGCGCGCATCTTCGAGAAGTTCTACCGGGCGCCCGGCGCGCCAGCGGGAGGCGCGGGGCTGGGCCTGTCGATTGCGAAGGACATCGTGCAGGCGCACGGCGGGGACATCGGCGTGGTGAGCGCGCCCGGCCAGGGCAGCACGTTCTGGTTCACGCTGCCCCGGCGGGAGGAGCCCGGGCCGGAGCGTGCGTGAGGGACTGGCGGACAAGCCACAGGGTGAATCAGACGCCTTATGTACGGTGGGGCTGCGCTCATCCCTGAGTCACCTGCTGTGCCAGGCCAGGCACTTCGGCTGCTTGGGAAATCACTTGGGCGCGTTGAGTGGCCGTTGTTAGCAACATTGCGGTCACCGCAAGTTCAGTGGCGGTGGTCCGCGGCGCGGGAGGGGAGGCGCTCAGGTTCGCCCGGCGCCTCTTGAACGAGGGCGCGCATGCGAAAGACCGCATGACGGAGCGGCACCTCGCGACCACGGACATCGAGACACTCCGCTCTGAAGCTGTGTCTCGCTGGGAGACCGGCGCCGAAGAGTTCAGCTGGCATTTCAAGCTGCTGCTTCGCTTGATGGTGATGCTGGAGCTTCACGAGCGGAACTACACCGTGAAGTCCTTCGACGAGCTTCAGGAGAAGAGACTCGCAGCCCCTGTTTGCATTTTCGCTGACCTCGGACTGCTGAGGAGTGGTGTGCCTCAGGGCAACACCGCACCCTCGTCTTCACGCAGCCTGCATCCTCGTGAGGTGGACTCGCGGCCTCAGGCGTTCGCCTGCCCCTGGAGCTTCTGCATCTCCTCGCGGCGGACCTCGGAGGCGGTGCGGACGATGTCCTTGCACGACATGCCCAGGTCCTCCTCGGTGACCTTCTGACCGAGCTTGGGCAGCACGTCCCGCTCCTCCATCGTCACGTGGTCCTTCACCACCTGCTCCAGCTCGCCGAACAGGGAGACCAGCTTCTTCGGGTCGTTGCGCGCGCGAATCATCTGGGCGATGAGCTGCGTCATCTCCCCGTGCTCCTCGACGGAGTCTTGAATCAGCTTGTCTCCCACCACCCGGCGCGCGGCGGGGTACACCCAGCGCTCCTCGATGGTGGTGTGCAGCGTGAGCGCCTCCGCGAGCTGGATGCCGAGCGCTTGCCTGCTCGCGTCGTCCTTCGCCGCGCGACAGGCGTCGAACAGCGCTTCCACCTCGCGGTGCTGCTGAATCAACAGGTCAATCACGTCCACGTCCGCGCTCCTTGGAATTGGTTCGGTGTCCTCCAACGCTCCGCATGCGCGCGGGACGCCGCAATCACCGCTCCAGGCACGCGGAGAAGCCCTGCCCGGTTCGGCACCATGAAGCCCCGGGCCGGCGCGCGCGCTCACGGCTGACGTGGACGTGAGGGCTCGGAAGTCCCTCAGCTCTCGCCCGACTCGTACTTCTTCCGCTTCCGCCACAGGGTGGACGCGTCGATGCCCAGCACCCGCGCCGCCTCGTCCAGGGTGGGCGCCGAGGTCATGACGCGCAGCACGTGCTCGCGCTCGACGTCCTCCAGCGTGTGCGTCCCGCCCAGCGCCATCACCGGGCTCCCCGCCGCGGCGATGCGGTCCGGGAACGCCTGCGGCTCCAGCACCTCCGCCGGCCAGACGATGAGCGCCCGCTCCATCGCGTTGCGCAGCTCGCGCACGTTGCCCGGCCACCCATAGGCCCGCAGCATCTGCTCCGTCGCGGGCGACAGCTCCGGCGGAGGGCGCTGCGCCGCTCGCGCGAAGAAGGCGACGAAGCGCCGGGCCAGCGAGAGCAGGTCCTCCGGCCGCTCCCGCAGGGACGGCAGCTTCACCTCGATGACGTTCAGCCGGTAGAGCAGGTCCTCGCGGAAGCGCCCCTCCGCCACGTCCTTCTCCAGGTCCCGGTTCGTCGCCGCCACCACCCGCACGTCCGCCTTGCGCGTGCGCCCCTCGCCCAGCCGTTCGAACTGCTTCTCCTGCAGGAAGCGCAAGAGCTGCGCCTGGAGCCCCGGACTCATCTCCGCGATTTCATCCAGGAACAGCGTGCCCCCCTCCGCCGCCTCCACGCGTCCCGGCTGGTCCTTCACCGCGCCGGTGAACGCGCCGCGCGCGTGGCCGAACAGCTCGCTGGCCAGCAGCTGCTCTGACAGCGTGGGGCAGTTGACGGTGACGAAGGGCCGGCGCCGCCGCGCGCTCATCGAATGCAGCGCGCGGGCGAGCACCCCCTTGCCCGTGCCACTCTCTCCTCGCAGCAGCACCGCCGCGTCGGACGCCGCCGCGCGCGTCAACAGCCCGATGGCCGCGTGCATCGCGGGCGAGGCCGTCTCCAACGTGGCCTCCGGCACCGCCTGGGACAGCTGCCCCTCCAGGTTCTCCAGCTGCGACGCCAGCTCCCGGTGCCGCCGCGCCTTCTCCACCACGTGGCGAATCTGCGCGGGCGTGAAGGGCTTGGGCAGATAGTCCCGCGCCCCGCGCCGCATCGCCTCCACCGCCGTGTCGAACGTGGCGTAGGCGGTGATGAGCACGACGTCCAGGTGGGGTGACTCGGCCAGGAGGCGCGGCAGCAGCTCCATGCCGCTGGCCGTGCCCAGCCGCAGGTCGACGAGGGCCAGGTCGGCGGGGCCTTGCGCCAGCGCGGCCAGCGCGGCCTCGGGGGTGGCCGCCTCACGTACTTCGCAGCCGAAGCCCTCCAGGCACACGCGCAGGGTGTGGCGGATGTTCCGCTCGTCGTCCACCACCAGCACTCGCATGGGGCGCTCTCGAACGTCCATGGCTTCATCCTAGGCGCAATCCCCGCCGGCACACGGCCAGACCTCCCTCCCAGCGTGCGGGAGCACACGCAATGGCCGCCCGGGTGTTGGCGGTTGCCACACATCCCCTGCACTCCGTGCTGGCGTTGCTCGCCGGTTTGGGCTGGAACAGGGCCCGTATGCGCTTGATGGGGATGATGGCAGGCGGCCCACCGCCCGAAGACGGTGACGAGGAGAACGTCTTCTCCCGCGCCCGAGGCCCCTCGCCGGCCGAGCTGCGGAACCGGAAGATTGTACTGGTGGGGCTCGGGCTGCTGTTGCTCGGTGCCGTCTGCCTGTACCTCCTGGGCGGGGAGAACCGGGCGCTGAACGCGCTATCTCCCGCGCAGCGCGCCTCGCTCTTCGAGGAGACGCGCGAGTCCTTCCGCGAGCTGTGCATGGGCGACGCGGGCACCACCCGCTTCCCGAAGCGCTGCGCGCGGATGGCGGACTTCCTCACCCGCTTCACGGAATGCGACGAGACCTGCCAGCGGGAGATTGCGCCCGCGCTCCAGCGCTCCGTGCGCTGACCCGAGCCCTTGCTCGGGAAGCGACGCCCTTCCCTCCTGTCCTGAGAGCACTGCGAAACCGGGCTACCGGGATGCACGCCCGTGGGTGGGGTCGGGTCCTACCCGGCTTTCACGGCGCTCCGAGTCCGTCTGCACGACACGGGCGGTGAGAGTTACCCGCCCGCGGACAGTTGGCTATCCTACGACGCGCGGCGTGAGCACCTGCCGCACGAGGATGTGGCTCCCATGGGAGTCCACGGAAGGATGGCGACATGTGCTGGCGCAGCGGGCCCTGGAAGACGGGGTTGCTCTTCCACAGCCGGATTCTGGCCGCGGCGCGCGGCATGGATTCGCGGGCGTTGAAGGGTGCTCACGGTAGCGGGGAGGCCAGCGGGTGCGTTTGAAGCTCAAGCAGAAGATGATGTTGTTGCCGGCTGTTGTCGCGGTGTTCCTGGTGGCCATCCTGGTGGCGTTCTTCGCCCTGGGGGCGCGCTCCGGTGGCGTGTACGCGCGCATCAGCAGCTCGCACGTGCCCACCATCGAGCTGAGCCGTGAGGTGATGCACCGCTACCCGGGCCTGCACCGCAACGTGGTGGTGGCGGTGACGGGGAAGGTGGCGGGGGGGCTGGAGCCGGCGCGCGCGGAGGTGCGCGAGCTCCAGGCGAAGCTCGACCTCGCGCGGGCCGTCCCGGGGGCCAACGCCGAGCGCACGGAGGCGCTCAAGGAGGCCCTGAGCACGTACTGGACGGCCGCCGAACAGGCGCTGGCGTTCGTGGTGGCGGATGACGCGCAGGCGGCGCCCACGTTCGCGGCGGTGGAGGCCCAGGCCGCGTCGCTGCGCGAGGCGCTCCAGAAGGCCGTGGACGAGGACTCCCAGGCCATCGCCAGCTCCTACGCGGAGGTGGCCGGGCTGCACAGCGCCAGCACGTGGGCGGTGACGGCGCTGGTGCTGCTGTGCATCGCGCTGACGGTGGGGCTGGCCTACTGGCTGCACCGCGAGGTGACGCTGCCGCTGGCGAAGCTGACCCACGTGGCCACGCGCATCGCGGAGAAGGGCGACCTGACGCAGGCCATTGACGTGAGCGCTCACGACGAGGTGGGCGAGCTGGCGCGCGGCTTCCAGGTCATGGTGTCCCGGCTGCGCGACGTGCCCACCACCATCCAGACGGTGGTGACGGACCTGACGGAGGCGGCGAAGACTCTGACGCAGGCCAGCCAGGAGCAGGTGAACTTCCTCACCAACCAGTCCCGCAGCCTCACCGAGGCGAGCACCACCATCGCCGAAATCGCGCAGACGTCCAGCATGGCCGCCAGCCGCGCGGAGATGGTGCTCCGCGTGGCGGGACAGGCGGACGCGTTCAGCGCGTCCGGCCAGGAGTCCATCGAGAAGAGCGCGGAGGGGCTCCAGCAGATTCGCCAGCGCGTGGGCGCGCTGGTGGGCAGCATCGGGCACCTGAGCGACCAGGCCGTGCACGCCGGTGAAATCATCGGCAGCGTGAAGGACCTGGCGGACCAGTCCAACGTGCTCGCGCTCAACGCGGCCATCGAAGCGGCGCGCGCCGGGGAGCAGGGCCGGGGCTTCGCGGTGGTGGCGCGGGAGATGCGCTCACTCAGCGGTCAGTCGCTGCAGAGCACCCAGCGCATCGGCAAGATTCTCCTCGAAATCAACCAGGCCATCCGCCAGACGGTGGGCATCGCCGAGGGCGACAGCGAGAAGATGGAGGAGGGCATCGAGCAGGTGCTCGCCTCGGCCGACACGCTGAAGGAAATCACCACCGTGGTGCAGGAGAGCAGCCAGGCCGCGCGCCAGATTGTCGCCTCCGTCACCCAGCAGAACGCGGGCATCGCGCAGATGACCGAGGTGATGACCACGCTGTCCTCCATGATGGCGGACGTGGTGACGGCCACGATGACGGCCGAGCAGGCGGTGACGCAAATCAACACGTCGCTGGGGCAGCTCCAGGCGCTGTCCACCGGCTTCCGCGTCTGACACGGCCGCCGGGCCGCGCGGGTGCCACCGTCCTGGGTGGCACCCCGGCCCGGGGCTTGGGCTCACTCCCCCTGCATCAGCCCGGTGACGCGCCCGTCGTCGTGGACGGTGACGCGGCGGGCGGCGGGCTCGCGCGGCAGGCCGGGCATGGTGAGGATGTCGCCGGTGAGGGCCACCATGAAGCCCGCGCCCGCGGACAGCCGCACCTCGCGCACGGTGAGCGTGAAGCCGCGCGGCCGTCCCAGCTTCGTGGGGTCATCCGACAGCGACAGGTGCGTCTTCGCCATGCACACCGGCAGCCCGGCGCCGCCCAGCGCGCGGACGGCGTCCAGGTCCTTCTTCGCGCTCGTGGTGAAGGCCACGTCGTCCGCGCCGTAGACGGTGCGGGCGATGGCGGCCACCTTCTCCTCGGGCGTCCGCGCCACGTCGTAGAGGAAGCGCGGCTGGGGCGGCGCGGCGTCCGTGCCGTCCAGCATCTCCAGCACGCGGTCGGCCAGCTCCAGCGCGCCGTCACCGCCTCGCGAGAAGCCGTCGCACACGGCCAGCTCCACGCCGCGGGCCCTGCCGAAGGCGCGCAGCTCCTCCAGCTCGGCCTCGGTGTCCTGCGGGAAGCGGTTGACGCACAGCACGGCGGGCAGGCCGAAGGCGGCCACCGACTCCAGGTGCTTCTCCAGGTGGGCGAAGCCGCGCACCAGGGCCTCGCGGTCCGGCTCGGCCACGCGCGCGGGGGCGGCGCCGCCGTGGTGCTTCAGCGCGCGCAGCGTCACCACCAGCACCACGCCCCGGGGCCATAGCCCGCTGCCGCGGCACTTGATGTCCAGGAACTTCTCCGCGCCCAGGTCGAAGCCGAAGCCCGCCTCCGTGATGACTTCATCCGCGTAGGCCAACCCCATCCGCGTGCCCAGCACGGAGCTGCACCCGTGGGCGATGTTGGCGAAGGGGCCCGCGTGCACCAGCGCCGGGCCGCCCTCGCGCGTCTGGGCGAGGTTGGGCATCAGCGCGTCCTTCAGCAGCGCCACCATGGCCGCCGCCGCGTCCACGTCGCGCGCGCGCACCGGCTGGCCGTCCCGGGTGTGGCCGATGATGACGCGCCCCAGCCGCGCCTCCAGGTCCTTCAGCCCCTCCGCGAGCGCGAGGATGGCCATGACCTCGCTGGCGGCGGTGATGTCGAAGTGGTCCTCGCGCGGCACGCCCTGCGCCTTGCCGCCCAGGCCGACGATGACGTTGCGCAGGAAGCGGTCGTTCATGTCCAGCGCGCGCCGCCAGCGCACGCGCGTGGCATCCAGGGCCACCGGCTGGCCGTAGAAGACGGCGTTGTCCACCAGCGCGGCCAGCAGGTTGTTGGCGCTGGTGATGGCGTGCAGGTCGCCGGTGAAGTGCAGGTTGATGTCGGCCGCGGGCTCCAGGCTGGCCTGCCCGCCGCCGGTGCCGCCGCCCTTCACGCCGAAGACGGGCCCCAGGGACGGCTCGCGCAGGGCCGCCACCACGCGGCGCCCCCGCTTGCGCAGGCCCATGGCCAGCGCCACGGACATCGTGGTCTTCCCTTCGCCCGGCGGCGTCGGGTTGATGGCGGACACGAGCACCAGGCGTCCCTGCCGGCCGCCCCGCTTGCCGAGCGCGTCCAGCGACACCTTGGCGCGGTGGGTTCCCCACGGCAGCACATCCTCGGGAGACAGGCCCAGCTCCGCGCCCACGTCGGTCATGGCTCTCAGCGTCATGCCGGGAATCTCCGCGCGGACCTGTCGGCGGTCAACGGCGCAGACGCGTGCCTGTTGGAATCCAGGGCCGTGAAGCCCGCTGGCGCGCGTCAGTCCAGGCGGAAGCCTTCGGGGGCGCGCGGGTCCTTCCTGTCATACATGTTGAGGTAGAGCATCACCGGCTCCTCGAGCCCTTCGTAGCTGACGATGTACACGTCGAGCATGCCAGCGCCGAAGGGCGAGCCCTCCGACTCGAAGGCGCAGCAGCTTCCTCGCCGCTCGTAGCGAACCTTCTGCCCCTGGGGTCCCCGCAGGTGCTGGAGGTATTCATGTTCCCCGTCGACGCCGCCGCCCACGTGGATGGGGTCGTCCTCGCTGAAGCCATAGCCGGAGGGCGCGCTGGAGGGGGTCGCCGCTTCCGTGGCGGGCTCGGCCGGCCGGGTGGCGCTGGCGGTGGAGGCACAGCCCGTGGCCAGCACTGGCATCAGGAGGAGCATCGCGAGGCGGGAGGTCGTCATGCGGTGAGAGCCTACCGCTTTCGCAGGGCAAGCGGCCTTGGCGTCGGAGCCCCCACGGCGGTGGCGGTCGAGCAGGGCGGCCCCTTTCACGCCCTTGGCGGGCGCCGCATCTTTCCGCCGGAAACGTCCCGCCAACGAGGCCGAGGAGCGCCCATGTCGAAGGCCCACATCCATGAGCGAGGACGGCGCGGCTGGGGCGCGCCGGGGTCCGCCGAGGCCCGTCACCCGAGCGGGCCCAGCTTCGCTCCGGCGCTGCTGAGCTTGGGGCAGGCGCTCCAGGCGGCGCTCATCGTCGACGCGTACGGGCGCGTGGCCTGGATGGACCCGGCGCTGATACACGCCACCGGGCCGCATGACGCGCCCTTCGAAGGGCGCCCCGTGGAGGTGGTGCTCGCTCGGCTGCCCTGGCTCGCGCAGGCGATGCGGCCCGCGCTCCGGGGCAAGGCCGGTGTCCACGAGGAGCCGGGCCTGAAGGCCTTCGTCCTGCCCGTGTTCGACGAGCAGGGGACCTTGCTGGGGGCCTGCGCGCGCCTCCAGGTTCCCGAGTCCTCGGTGGGGCAGGTCGCCGAAGGCGGGGGGACGCGGCCCGCGCTGGAGAGCCTGGCGCATATGAACTCGGTGCTGCGCGCCACGTTCGACTCGATTGCGGAAGGCGTCATCGTGGTGGACCTGAACAAGCGCGTCACGGCCTTCAACAAGCGCTTCCTCGACATCTGGGGGCTGACCGAGGAGATGATGGTGGACCGCGACGCGGAGCGGGTGCTGGAGCGCTCGGCGGGCGGCGTGAAGCACTCGGAGTCGTTCACCTCGCGAATCCGGGAGCGCTTCGAGGCGTCCGCGCAGGTGGACGTGGAGGTCGTGGAGTTGCTGGATGGGCGCATCCTGGAGCGCAAGTCGCTGCCGCAGCGGATGGGAGGCACCATCATCGGCCGGGTGTGGAGCTACCGGGAGGTGACGGCGGAGCGGCGGGCGGAGGCAGAGCGCGAGCGGCTGCTGCGTGAAGCCCAGGAGGCCATCCGCGTGCGGGATGACTTCCTGTCCATCGCCGCGCACGAGCTGAAGACACCGCTCACGCCGCTGAAGCTGCACCTCCAGATGCTGCGGCAACAGAGAGCCGAGGCGGACGGGGCCCCCGCCCGGCACGTGGACAAGTCGTTGATGCAGGTGAGCCGTCTGACGGGATTGGTGAATGACCTGCTGGACACCTCGCGCATCCAGGAAGGGCGGCTGACGCTGAAGCATGGGCCCGTCGTGTTGCAGGAGCTGTCCCACGACGTCGTCTCCGAGATGCGCCTGTCCAGCGCGCACCACCGGGTCGAGTACGAAGCGCCGGAGGCACCCCTGGTCGTCCTGGGCGACGCGGACCGGCTCGCGCAGGTCCTGGTCAACCTGATGGAGAACGCCTTCAAGTACAGCCCCAGTGGGGGAACGGTTCACGTCCGGATGGCTCGGGAGGAACGCCACGCCCACGGCTCCGTCCAGGACGAAGGCATTGGCATTCCGCGGGACCAGCAGGAGCACCTCTTCGAGCGCTTCTTTCGCGCTCGCAACGCGCCCATCTCCGGCTTCGGTGGCCTGGGTTTGGGGCTCTACATCTGCCGGGACATCGTCGAGCGGCATGGCGGCCGTCTGTGGGTGGAGAGCGAGCTGGGGCGCGGCTCCACCTTCCACTTCACCGTGCCGCTGGCGCCCGCGTGACAGCGCTTCACCGGAGCAGGGCTTGCGCGCTCTGTCGCTGGCGTGCCACCCGCAGACGCCACGCCGTCACGAGAATGCCCACGGCCAGGGGCGCCACGCTCCAGCGCCACAGCCCCTCCGTCCACAGGCGCTCGCGCAGCGGCGCGGGAGCCTGGGCGCCCAAGAGGAAGGCCGCGGTGGTCAGCACGAACACCGCGAAGCCCTTGCGAAGCAACGCGGGGGGCACGCGCCCCGCGAGCCTCCCGCCCACGAGGCTGCCCGTCAGCGCGGCCAGGAGGACTTCGCCGGTGAGCATCCAGGGCAGGTCCAGGTGGCCCAGGTGGCCTACCAGGCCCGCGGCGCACTGGAGCGCGATGACCACCAGGGACGTGGCGGTGGCGACTGGCATGGCCAGCCCCGCCAGGGAAAGCGCGGGCACGATGAGGAAGCCGCCCCCGGCGCCCACCAGTCCCGACAGCACGCCCACCGCGACGCCTTGTGCCAGCACGCGGGGAGCGGGGAGCGGGGGGGCGTCGGTGGCGACGGGCCCGGCTTCCCGGCGGCGAAGCATGGCCACGGCGGCGGCCACCATGACGCCGGCGAACAGGAGCAGCAGCGTGTCCGGCGCGAGGTGGGGATTGAGCCGGCCGCCGAGGAAGGCCCCGCCCATGCCACCCGCGCCGAACACGAGCGCGGTGCGCCAGCGGACGCGGCCCGCGCGCGCGTGAAGGACGGCCCCGCTGGCGCTGGTCACGCCCACCACCACCAGGGACATGGCGATGGCCGTGCGAGGCTCGACGTCCAGGACGTAGATGAGCAGCGGCACGGTGAGGATGGAGCCGCCGCCTCCGAGCAGACCCAGCAGGATGCCCACGAGCAGCGAGCCCGCGATGCCCGCGTACAGCATCACCGCTCGCCTTCCGCGCGCGCGACGGCGAGCAGGTCCTGGAACGTGCGCAGCAGGAGCTCGAAGGCGGCGGTGTCCCGCACGCCCGTTGGCCTCGCGGCCTGGAGCGCGTCGAGCACGGCGGTGAGTGCTTCCCGTGACGGGTTCGTCAGGGGGGGCACGGTGGGACCTTCGTGGGGCGGTGGTGCCAGGGCGCGGTGGAGGCCGTCGAGCAGCCCGTCGCGGACGGTGCCCAGTGTGGGCAGGGGGTGTGGGACGGTGCGCACCACGGGCAGCCGCGCGGTGTTCCACGCGAGCATCCCGCCTCGCAGGTTCATCACCCGGGTGAAGCCCAGGGTGACGAGGCTCATGGCCGCCCTCGCCGAGCGCGCCCCGGAGCGGCATACCAGCACCACGTCCGTGTCACGCGGCCAGGCGTCGACGACGTCCTGCACCGTGGCCAGCGGCGCGTGCCGGATGCCCGGGAGGTGGCCCAGGATGCCGTCGAGCTCGGCGGCCTCGCGCACGTCGACCCGCGTGAGCTGGGAGGGCGGCGGGAACGCCGCGAGCTGTCCCACGTCCACGTCGCGGTAGCCCGCGGGATGGGGCGTGGCGTTGTCGAAGAGCGGATGCATGGGGACGCCGCGTGGCCTCAGGGCTGGAGGGAAGGTGAGGGCGGCGTGTGTCCGCAGGCCCGGTTGGCGGGGACGGCCACGTCCAGCTTCTTGGGCGGCGGGAGCTGGAGCGCGTTCATCAAGAGGATGAAGTCCTCGCGCGTGCGTCCGGCGAGCCGGGGGTTGTGCTGCTTCTCCTCGCCCACCGTGGACGTGGCGTGCCCGGCGTAGTCGTGGCCGGGGTACACCGCTGTGTCGTCAGGCAGGGTGAAGAGGACGCGGGTGATGGCGTCGTAGAGCTGGCCCGGGTCGCCGTTCTGGAAGTCCGTCCTTCCGGTGCCTCGGACGAGCAGCGCGTCTCCGGTGAAGAGACGGCCGTCACAGAGGAAGCTCAGGCTGTCGTCGGTGTGGCCGGGCGTCTCGAGGACACGGACTTCGAGGCCGCCCACGCGCACGAGGTCTCCGTGGCGCACGGTCCGGTCCACGCAGGGCGCGCCGCGACGGGAGGCCACCACGGTGGCGCCTGTCCGCTCGCGGAGCACCCCCGCGCCGGTGACGTGGTCGGCGTGGACGTGCGTCTCCAGCACCACGGACAACGTGAGGCCCAGCTCCCGGAGGAGCTTCAGGTCGCGCTCCGTCTGCTCCAGCACCGGGTCGATGAGCGCGGCGGCGCCCGTGGCCTCGTCGGCCAGGAGGTACGTATACGTCGAGGTGTCCGCATCGAAGAGCTGGCGGAAGAGCATCGATTGCCTCCGTCGGAGTGGGGGTACGAGGCCGTGATTGCCAGCGGCGTGCCATCAGGCCGGGCGCTGGAGGCGGAGGGGCTCGTGTCGAGGGGACGCGGGTTGCTGGCACCGTGGAAACGCACCCTGCGGGCAAGATGGCGTGCTTCAAGCGCGCTCCTGTGAAACGCGCCTGAAACACCGCCTGAAACGTCGTTGGGGGCCCATGCTCGCGGTGCTCCGTGGCGTCAGGCAGCGAACGTGTGGCTGTGTCGGAGGGACGCTCCAGGCGCGGCGCTCAGCGTTCGGCCGTCGCGCCCAGGTCGCGCAGGCGCCGCCACAGCGTCACGCGGCTGACGCCCAGCAGGCGCGCGGCCTCGGAGCGGTTGCCGCCCACCTGGGCGAGCGCGGCGCGGATCCGCGCCGGCTCCAGCGAGGCCTCCGGGGCGGGCCTCGTCACGGGCGCTGGCTGCCGCGGCTCGGAGAACTCAGGCGGCAGGTCCGCCTCGTGGACCACCGGGCCTTCTCCGATGACGTAGGCGTACTCCATCACGTTGCGCAGCTCGCGCACGTTGCCGGGCCAGGCGTGCTCCTCCAGCAAGCGGCGGGCACCCGGAGAGAAGCGCTGCACGCGGCGGGTGCCTCGCTGGTGCAGCTCCTCCAGGAAGCGCAGGGCCAGCGGGAGGATGTCGCCTCGTCGCTCCCGCAGCGTGGGCAGGAAGAGCGGCACCACGCGCAGGCGGTACATCAGGTCCGCGCGGAAGCGCCCCGCCTCCACCTCGCGCCGCAGCGGCCGGTGCGTGGCGGCGATGATGCGCACGTCCACGGGCACGGGCTGCCGGCCTCCCACGGGGATGACGGTGCGCGTCTCCAGCACGCGCAGCATCTTCGCCTGGAGGTCCAGGGGCATCTCCGCCACCTCGTCCAGGAACAACGAGCCCTTGTCCGCGAGCCGGAAGTGCCCCGGACTGTCGCGCACCGCGCCCGTGAAGGCGCCGCGCACATGGCCGAACAGCTCGCTCTCCAGCAGGTTGGGCGGCAGCGCGGCGCAGTTGATGGCGCGAAACGGCCCGCGCGCCCGTGCCGACAGCGCATGCAGCGCGTGCGCGATGTGCTCCTTGCCGGTGCCCGACTCTCCGCGAACGAGCACGCTGGACTCGGTGCGGGCCACCTTCTCGACGATGCGGAAGACGCGCCGCAGCTCGGGCGCCTGGGTCCACAGGCCGTGGAAGAGCTCGGCGTGGCCTTCCAGCGCGCCCTCGGCGTCCGGCGTGATGAGCAGGGCCCACCCGCCCACGCGGGCGCCGCGCTTCAGGGGGACCGCGCGCACCCGCACGGACTTCAGGCGCCCGTCCACACGCAGGTGGGCGGAGGTCTCACGGCCGTCCTTGAGCAGGGCGTCCAGCGGCTCCGCGCCGTCGGGACGCACCAGGACGTGCGCCAGCGGCGCCCCGGCGCGAGGCGTGCCGCCCAGCAGGGCCTCGAGCGCGGGCGTGAGCGCGCTCACCTGCCGCGCATGGTCCACGAGGAGCACGGGGCCCGCGAGGGCATCCAGGGCAGGGAGCGCGAGGTGGGCGGTGGGCATCGTCGGTGCATAGCCCGCCACCCCGCATCTCATGCAAGGCCCCGCATCATGAAGGTCCAGTAGAGGTTCGGCAGGCCGTACTTCTTGAGCAGCCACATATCGCGCCGCTCCTGGAGGGTGTCGATGAGCGGGATGCTGGGCGCGGGCTTGCCGTCGTAGTCGAACTCGGCGAGCAGCAGGCGCCCATAGCCGGTGGTGAGGGGGCAGGACGCGTAGCCGTCATACCGCGCGGTCAGGGGCCGGTCCTTCATGCAGGCCAGGAGGTTCTCCACCAGCACCGGCGCCTGCTTGCGCACGGCGGCGCCCGTCCGGCTGGTGGGCAGGTCCGACGCATCACCGAGCGCGAAGACGTTCGGATGGTCCGGGTGCTGGAGCGTGTACTTGTCCGCCTTCACCCAGCCGGCATTGGGGCCCTCCTGCCAGGACAGCGGGCTGCGCTTGATGAAGTCCGGCGCGCTCTGCGGCGGGGTGACGTGCATCATGTCGTAGGTCAAGGTGACGCGCTCCGGCTGCCCGTCGCGCGGGGTCTCGAAGGTGGCCTCGCGCCGCTCGCCATCCACGGCGATGAGGTTGTGCTGGTAGCGGGGGGTGATGCCATAGCGGCGCACCACGCCCTCCAGCACGGCGGCGAAGGGCTTCACGCCGAAGATGACCTTCGCGCCGGAGCCGAAGACGACGCTGGAGCGCTCCAGCACGCCGGTGCGGCGGAAGTGGTCGGCGGCCAGGTACATGATTTTCTGGGGCGCCCCGGCGCACTTCACGGGCGTGGAGGGCTGGGTGAAGAGCGCGGTGCCGCCCTGGAAGCCCTTGAGCAGGCGCCACGTCTTGGGCGCGAGCTGGACGTCATAGTTGCTGCTGACGTGGGGTGTCTTCAGGGCCTCGCGCAGACCCGCGACCTTGTCCCAGTCGAGCTGGATACCGGGGGCGACGACGAGGAAGTCATAGCCCAGGCGCAGGCCGCCGCGGGTGAGGACCTCCCGCGCCTCCGGGTCTATCTCCGTGGCGGCGTCGCGGACCCACTTCACGCCGCGCGGGATGAGGCGGGACTCGTTGCGCACGGTGTCCTCGACGCGCGCCTCCCCGGCGCCCACCAGCGTCCACAGGGGTTGGTAGTAGTGGTGCTGGGAGGGCTCGAGGATGGCGACGCCCTTCTGTCCGGCGCGAGCCAGCCGGGCGGCCACCGTGATTCCGGCCGTGCCACCTCCGATGATGAGGACGCGATGGTGTTCGCGCACCGGCATCACCCTGGGGCCGGACGGCGTCACCGAATCCCCGCGGCCGAAGTCCTCGCTCATCTGCATGTCGCGCGCTCCCTTGTGACGCGTGAAACGGACAGGAGGCCCCAGCAGGGCCCGTGCCACACTCGTCCCCGAGTGCAGGCCTCGGGTGACGGGGTGAACAGGGTGTTTCCCGGTCGTTTCAGCGTGTTTCAAGGGGCACGGGCCGCGGCACCGGAAGAGAGGGCCCGGTGCCGCGCGCGGACCGCTACTTCCCGAAGATGCCGCGCAGGCGCTTCTTCGCTTCTTCCTCGGCGCGCTTCTTGGCCTCGGCCTCCAGGCGCGCCTTCTCCTCGGCGGCCTTGGCCTCCAGCTCCTTGCGCTTGGCCTCGGCCTCGGCGCGAAGCTTGTCCTCGCCGCCTTCGATGAGGCCCTGCACCTGCTGGCCGCGCTCGCCGCCAATCAGGCTGCCCGCCAGCGACGAGGCCGCCAGCTTCGCGATCTGCGTCACCGCTGGCTTCAGGTCCAGGCTGGTGACCTCCGGCTTCCACGCGGGGCCCGTCAGCTTCAGGCCCACGGGGATGGCGGCCGGCGGCGTCACCTTGCCCAGCGTCAGCGTCTTCACCGTGGCTGGCGTCAGCGACACGGAGCCTGTCAGGTCCAGCACGCCGTCCAGCCGGATGCCGCCGTCGAAGCTCAGCGCCGCCTCCGGACGCGACCACGTCAGCGGCTTGGAGAGCTGCGCCACGCCGTCCTTGATTTGCACGCTGAAGGGCAGGTCGCCGCCCAGCTTCGTCACCTGCTCGTTCTTCAGGCCCTTGGCCGCGATGGGCAGCGCCTTGGCGAGCGGCTCGGACACCGCCGACACCAGGTCCTTGCCCAGCAGCTCGCCATCCAGCAGGTCGCCATTGATTCCACCGAGCAGCGTCTGCTCGAGCTGGTCGGACGTGTAGCCCACGCCCTTCACGTCCACGTTGCCGTTGAACTTGCCCGTCACGGCCTTCTTTGGGGTGAATTGCGTCAGCGCCTGCTCCACCGCGACGCCCTCCACCTTCACCTTCGCCTCGAAGGGGCGCTGCTCGGGCAGCGGGCCCAGGCGCACCGTGGTGCCGTCCGCGACGATGCGCCCGCCGTAGACGCCCGTGGAGAACTTCTCCACCGTGATGAGGTCGTCGGTCATCTTCACCACGCCCGTCACTTGGGTCATGGTCATGTCCATGTAGCGCAGCGTGCCCACCGCGAAGCGGAGGTCGCCCCGGTAGCCGTTGAAGCGCGTCGGGTCATCCGACGGCGGCTCCTCCGGCGGCGGACCGCCACGCGCCTGGACTTCCTCCTCGCTCATCATCAGCGCGTCCGCGTCCAGGTTCTGGCTCTTGAGGTCCGCGGCGAACGTCGTCGTCTGCTGCTTTCCCGTCCCCGCGAGCGCGAAGGACGCGCTGCCCGTCAGCGTGTCCGCGAGCACGTTCGCGGTGAGCTTGGGGATGTCCACCTTCATGCCGGAGCCCTTGCCGGGCGCGTAGGTGCCCGCGGCGCTCAGGTCCATCCGCTGTCCCGGGGCCTTGTCCACCAGCAGGCCGGGCCGCAGGTCGACGCCGCCCAGGTCCGCCTTCGCGTCGAAGCGCAGGGCGCCGCCCGTGGCCGCCGCGCCGGAGACTCGCGCGGAGAGCTTCATGGCCCCGCCCGCGTCCTTGGTGAGCTGGGCCGGCACGCGCAGCCGCACGGGCGTCAGGTCCACGTTGACGTCAATCGCCTGCGCGTCCTGCGTGCCGCTGCCGCGCACATCCAGGCCGATGGGGCCGGCAATCATCCCGTTGAGCTGCTTGCGCAGCGGCGGGTAGTACTCGGCGAGCGCGGCCGGGTCCAGGTTGCGGCCCGTCAGCTCGAAGCCCTCCACCGCGGGCGTGTCGGTGAGCAGGCCCTTCACGCTGCCCTTGCCGCTGAGGCTCGCGGGGCCCAGGTCCACCTTCAGCTTGTTGAGGGCCAGGTCGCCGGTGGTGATGTCGCCCGCGACGTCGGTGTCCACGACGACGTCCAGCGCCTTGCCGCCCTCGGAGCCGGTGAAGCTCAGGCCCAGGGCCTTGATGATGCCCACCAGCTTCGTGGGGCCCTGGCCGCCGGGGACGGCGCCGCCCAGGTCCGCCTGCCAGTCCGCGTCCAGCGTGCCCGCCCGCAGGCCGATGTCCGGCGGCAGGAAGGGGCCCAGCGGGGCGAGGTCGATTTTCTGCGCCTTCAGCGTCACGCGCTCGGGCGTGGGGACCAGCGTGGCCGGCAGCGGCGCGGCGTGCAGGGACACCTGGAGGTTCTGGGTGTCCGCGAGCACGGCGGCGGCCAGGTTCACCACCAGCGGCTTGCCCACGCGCAGGTCCTTCACCTCGATGTCCAGGTCCTTCACGCCCAGCTCGCGGGCCTGCGCCCCGGCGCCGCGGTCCACGAAGCGGATGGCGCCGTCGGTGAGGGCCGCGCGCTCGACGTGGACGCCGGAGAGGTCCATGGGCTGCGACGCATCAGCCGGCGCCTCCTCTTCCTTGGGCTGCTGCGCTTCCAGCCGCTGGAGCAGGCGCTGCACGTTGGTGGTGCCGTCGGCGAAGCGGACCAGGTTGACGGTGAGGCCGGAGACCTCCGCGTTCTTCACCTGGATGTCCTTGCCGCTGGAGGACAGGAGCGGGCCCGCGGCGACGCGGACGTCAATCTGAGCCAGTTGGGCCAGCGGCAGGTCTTCCCCTTCGGCGGGGCCGACGGTGACGTTCTCCACCTGGGCGCCCAGGGTGGGGAAGAGCTTGGTGGAGATGTCCCCGATTTCGATGGGACGCCCCAGGAGCTGGGAATAGGTGGCCGCCTGGTCGCGGGCCGTCTTCAACAGGATGGCGTCCAGTCGCCAGAGGGCCACGGCCACGATGATGACGAGGAGCGCGAAGACTCCTCCGAGGACATAGGGCCAACGGCGCTTCTTCTTCACCACGGTGTCGGACATCGGTTGAAACCTCCTCCAGCGAGCGGGCCGCAGGCGCCGGCCTGTGCGGTACCCGAGGGGCAGGCAGACGCTTAGCCCAGCCCTGCCGCGTCCGCACGCGTCAGACGCGCTGACCCGCGGCGGGACAGCCGTATGACTGTTCTGCCCAAGACGACGCTGGAGGCGGGGAGAAATGCACGGAGGCGTACACTTCGAAGGACGGACGGCCGCTCTGGGGGGAAGCAGGCGCTTAGTGCTGCACGGCGAGGATGCGCCAGCCTCGCGTGTCGACGGCGTAGAGCGCCCCCATGTCGTTGGGGACCGCCTGGGTGCCACAGGCCTGGGGTGACAGGACGATGCTGACCAGGACGACGCCCTCCTGGTAGGGGGCCGCGTAGACGTCGTACGACTCACGCCGGTACAGGCACTCCCTGCCGGGGTGGGACGGCGTCGGCGCCTTCTTGTCCCAGGGATAGAAGTCCTCCATGGCGAGCTGGATGGCTCGTGCCATGTCACCTGGAATGCTGCGCAGCCCTTCTTCGGGAATGCCCGTGGAGGGGAACGTGAAGCGAGCGGCTTCTTCCGGTGGCGCGTGGACAGGGCGTGGCGGGCGCTGGAAGAGCGCGCACGCGGGAAGTGCCAGGACGAGGAGCGGTAGCCACCGGGTCATGAAGTCTCCTGCTCAGTCCAGCCCACCAACGGGGGTCACGATGCCTGCGGCCTTGTTGCTATATGGCCCGAGTCGATGCTCATGAACCCGTAGGACTCGGTCTCCTGGGAGTGACGCAGGTTGCCAGAGCAGCTCAGTGCCAGTGCCAGCACTGCCCCCACCGGCAAGCCTAGTCGCTTTCAGGTCCCAGCGCCGCTAGCAGGAGGTGCGCTCAGTCCAAGTGGACCGGTGCGGACAGTGCATGCTCATGCCCGGCGAACGTAGTGGGACGCCGGCGGCGATGTCCATTGTCGTGGCCTTGGACCTACTCCAGGCGCCTACCGCTCAGCGCATGCCATTGCCGGTCAGGTCACACATGCCCGCCGGCCGCATGCGGAGCGCGCGCAGCTCGCGGCCGTAGTCGGCGCTGTCGCTGGCGACGAAGTAGAGGTCCCACCCCGAGCGGACGAAGTCGCTCGGGAGCGAGTGCAGGGTCCCCGGCGCGATACCCTGCACCTCGAACGCCCCCTGCTCCCGGGTGTCGCTCACCCACGCCTCCCGCCCCCCGGCCTCCGTGTAGGCGCTGAAGAAGAGGTACTCCTCCACGGCCGTCAGCTCCGAGGGCTCCGAGCCCTGCGCGCCCACGGCGAGGTCGGCGTGCAGCTGCGTCCCCGCGCTCGTCCCGTCGCTGCTCCACAGCTCGCGGCCATGCACCCCGTCATCCGCGACGAAGAAGAGCCGGTCCTTCACCACCGTGAGGTTCGTCGGCTGCGACGGCACCGTGCCCGGGTAGATGTCCTTCACTCGCGTCGTGCCGGACGTCGTGCCGTCGCTGCGCCACAGCTCGAAGTCCATCCCCTCGTCGCCCGTCGTCGCGCTCAGGAAGAGCTTGTTCTTGTAGGAGACCAGCCCCAGCGGCGCGCCAATGAACGTGTACACGTAACGCGCCCAGCCCGACGTGCCGTGGGTGACGTAGAGCCGCGTCTCCGGCGCGTCGAAGTTCCAGGTGAAGAACAGCTTGTCCTCCACCGGCGTCAGGTCGCCCAGCATGTGGTCCTCCGGCCCGTCCACGAGCCGCACGAAGCGGGTGCCATCGGTTCGGTACAGCTGCACCCGGCTCGCCTGGCGGTCGGTTGGTGAGAAGATGTTCACCTTGACGTAGAGGGCGTTCGTCCCCGCCACCAGCTCGAAGTGGCTGGAGACCAGGTCCCCCTCGGTGCTGAAGTCACGCAAGAGGTAGGTGCCCTCCTCCGTGCCGTCGCTGCGCCACAGCTCGCGGCCATGCACGCCATCGTTCGCCGTGAAGTACAGCACGCCGTCGTAGAACGTCAGGTGCTCCGGGGCCGAGCCCAGCGCCCCTGACGAGATGTCCTTCACCAGCGCCGTGCCCTCGGTGGTGCCGTCCGTCTTCCAGAGCTCGCGGCCATGCATGCCGCTCTTCGCCGCGAAGTACGTCGTCGTCCCGCCTTGGATGAAGGGACCCGCGTCCGAGCCCGGGACGCCGGTGTTCACGTCCAGCAGCGGGCGCGTCCCCGAAGCCACGCCCACGCTCACCCAGGGCTCACGGCCCCACACGCCATCCGTGGCGGAGAAGAGGAGGGCCTCGTTGCCGTGGGTGAGGCCCCGCGGATAAGAGTGCCCCGCGCCCGGGATGATGTCCCGCACGATTCGGGCCGTCGTGTCGCACAGCTCCCAACCGGGAGCCGCGCCCAGGCGCGCGGTGTCTTCACGGCCAGCGGCGGCTTCCACCTCCCCGTGCTCCAGGCGAACCGGGTAGGGGGCTTCAATGCCGCAGCCGACGGTGGCGAGGCCTGAGACGGCGGACAACAGCAAAGGAAGGCTCTGTGCGCGAAGACGCATACTTACTCCTGGTTTCGGTGGCTGGCTGCGGTGGGGTGCCGCGGTCGCGCAATCTGGCCGGGATGTGACGAAACCCAACCCGTCCGCGAGTCGGTCCAGGGCTGTCATTGCGTGACAGTCGCCCTCCGTGGGCGCCTCGGCGTACGAGCCCGGGGACCTTCAGCCGACAACCCGTCCGCGAGCTGTTCGACGAAGAATCATCCCGAGCGCGCTTCCCGCTTTCCGAACCGCCGCCTCATCACGAGACTCGACGCGCCATGCGCATTCGCTCCTCATTCGTCCTGTTGGCCTGTGTCTCCGCTTGCGCTTCGCGCCCGGGGCCTGGGCCGGAGTCCTCCACGGCCATGCCCACCGCCACCGTCTCCGCCGCGGATGCCGACTACGTCCTCCTCGCGCGCGAGTACCTGGATTGGTATGCGGCGGCGCATCCCACCCGGGCCACGCGGCTCGGCTATCACATGCATGACGCCCACCTGCCGGACGTCTCTTCGGACGCGCTGAAGCGCAAGGCGGAGGCGCTGCGCGGCTGGCTGACGCGCCTGGAGCAGGTGGAGGCGCGCGGTGGCTTGTCGGGAGACGCCGCCGTGGACGTGCGCGTGCTGGAGAACGCGATGCGCGCCGACCTGCTGGAGCTGGAGGAGGTGCGCCCCTGGGAGCGCAACCCGGGCTTCTACGTGGGCATCATCTCCAGCGGGCTGGACGGCCTGTCGTCACGCGAGTTCGCCCCCGTGGCCGAGCGCATGCGCGCCATGCGCTCCCGGATGGCGCGCATCCCCGGCGTGCTCGACGCGGCGCAGTTCAACCTGAGCGGCGTCCCGAAGCTGTGGGCGGAGTACGCGCTGCGCGACGCGCGCGGCACCGTGGCGTACCTGCGCGCGGACCTGCCCCGGACGCTGGAGGCGCAGGGGTATGCCCAGGTGCCGCTGAGCGAGCGCGCCGCCTTCACCGCCGCGCGCGAGGAGGCCGCGCGGCAACTGGAGGCCTTCGCGGTGTGGCTGGAGCGCGAGCTGCTGCCCAAGGCCGACGGCGACTTCCGCCTGGGCCGCGAGCGCTTCGAGAAGAAGCTGGCGCTGGAGGAGCACGTCACGCTGGACGCGGACGCGCTGCGCGCCATCAACGAGCGAGCCATCCGCGACTACAAGGCCTGGGTGGCGCGCGAGGCGGCCCGGTTGGACGCCTCCAAGACGCCCGAGCAGGTGATGGCGGAGCTGGTGAAGGACCACCCGAAGGCGGAGGAGCTGGTGGCCTCGGCGCGGGCGCAGTTGGTGGAGCTGCAGCGCTTCGTGCGCGAGCGGAACATCCTCACGCTGCCGTCGGACCGGCTGCCCGTGGTGCGGGAGACGCCGCCCTACGCGCGGCTGGGCTTCGCGTCCATGGACACCCCCGGCCCCTTCGAGAAGAAGGCCACCGAGGCCTTCTACAACATCACCAACGTGGAGCCCGGCTGGACGCCCGAGCAGAAGGCCCAGCACCTGACGTACTTCAACCGCGCGGGCCTCCTGGGCATCACCGTCCACGAGGCCATGCCCGGCCACTTCGTGCAGTTGCTCTACGGCGCGCGGATTCCCACGGACGTGCGCAAGGTCTTCACCCCCGCGTCCCTGGTGGAGGGCTGGGCGCACTACTCCGAGCAGATGATGGTGGATGAAGGTCTGGGCAATGGCGACCCGGCCGTGCGGCTGGGGCAGCTCCGCCGCGCGCTCCAGCGGCACGCGCGCTGGTACGCGGCGCTGGCGCTGCACGTATACGGGGAGCCCGTGGAGGCGGTGGCGAAGCGGTACGCGGAGATCGCGTACTTCGAGCCCTTCCCCGCGCTGCGCGAGGTGGAGCGTGGCACGCTCGACCCCACGTACCTGTATTACGCCGTGGGGCGCATGCAGATCTTCAAGCTGCGCGACGACTACCGCCGCCACCTGGAGTCGCGCGGCAAGACGCTGGTGCTGAAGGACTTCCATGACAGGCTCCTCCAGCTCGGGCTGCCCGTGTCGCTCGCGCGGGAGGTGTTCCTGCCGGGCGACACGGCGCCGTCGCTGGAGTGAGCCGCGGGCTACAGCTCGATGACCCGGGGCGTCTCCTCCTGCGCCACCTGCGAGCGGGAGGCGAGCCCCTGGAGGTTGAAGCCGTTGGGCGCGTGCACGGCGCCCGCGGTGTTCGGGTCCAGGTAGAGGCTCACCGGCGCGGCGAGCCCGTCGTAGGTCACCTCGAAGACCTCCAGCTCGGTGGGCGCGCCGACGCCGCAGCAGGGCCCCACGCGGCGCCAGGCGATGCGCTGCCCCTGGGGTCCGCGCAGCAGCTCCAGGAAGGCCATCAGGCCCCGGTCACCCCAGCCGACACGGACCGGGTCCTGGGGGTGGAAGCCGTACTCCACCACCTCGACTCGCGGCGCCGTGGACGCCGAGGCGCGGGGCTCGGGCACCGCGGACTTGTTGGTTGATGCACACGCCGCCAGGAAGAGCATCCCGGCACAAGCGGCTCGAAGCAGCGACATTCCCACCCTCCCCACCACCACCGTCCCGAAGGGAAGCTGTGGCCGGGTGGCGCTTCGTGCAGCCCTGCACGGCTCCGGCTGTTCACCGCCGGACGTTGACCGCGCCCGGCGTCACTTCTTCTTCGGCGCCGTCCCCGACATGTCGCGGATGAAGACGCGGTCGATGCCGTGGATGCGCAGGGCCACCAGCTCGTCCGGCGTGACGTTGGGGTAGCCCGACGCACGCAGCTGCTTCACGAAGTCGGGCGTGACGCCGTGGATGCGGAAGGCCAGGAGCTGGTCCTGGGTGAGGTCCTGGAAGCCCAGCTCGCGCAGCTGCTTCACGAAGTCGGGCGTGACGCCGTGGATGCGGAAGGCGATGACGTCCTCCGCGTCCGTGCCCTGGAAGCCCAGCTCGCGCAGCTGCTTCACGAAGTCGGGCGTGACGCCGTGGATGCTCATGGCGGTCAGCTGGTTCCAGGGCAGCTTCGTGAAGCCGGCGCTGGAGAGCTCCTTCACGCGCTGGGGCGTGACGCCGTGGATGCGGCCCGCGACCAGCTCCTTGAACGACAACCCGGGGTAGCCCGCGTCGGACAGGCCGCGCACGTACTCGGGCGTCACGTCGAAGATGCCCGCCTGGATGAGCTCCTCCGTACCGAGCTGCTTGTAGCCCAGCGCGGCCAGGGCCTGGATGCGGGCGGTCGTGACATTCGTCGCCGCCAGCTGGAACTGCGCCTCGGGCGTGATGTCCGAGTAGCCCAGCGAGGCCATCGTCTTGAGGAAGGCGCTGCTGGCCTCGAAGCGGAAGTGGCCCGCGCCCTGGCCGTCCTGGAACTGACCGTCGAAGCGGAAGGTGCCGGCCTCGCGCGGCAGGGTGAAGGTGGTGGCGCCGCCCGTGGTGGACAGTCCCTGGAAGGACGCCATGGGCTCGGTGAAGCCCGTGTTGCGGTGCGGGCTCTGCTGGAGCTGGAGGTTCAGGGTGGAGGGGGCGCTGCGCTTGGACGAGGCCGACCAGGTGCCGCGAGGCTCGAAGGTGGAAGAGGCCGCGACGGCGGAGGTGGCCATCAACAACAGGGCCACGAGGGACAGGCGTGAGGACATGAGACGCATGGTGGGCTCCTTCGGGTAGACCCCTCCCGTGCGGCGCGCGTCCGGTGGGACATGCGCCGAGCGGGGTGGGGGCAATCGAGACGTGAGGGGTGCTGGTGTGCGGGACGGACGGCTTACTTCGAGCCGGTGCCGCGCATCTTCCGGATGAAGTCCGCGTCCACGCCGCCGGTGCGCAGCCGCACCAGCTCGTCGACGGAGAGGTCCTTCAGGCCCGCGTCGTGGAGCTCGCCCAGGAAGTCGGCGTCCACGCCCGTGGCGCGCAGCCGCTGGAGCGCCTTCGCGTCCGTCGTCTGCACGCCCGCCTTGCGCATGCTGGCGAGCCAGCCCGCGGAGACGCCCACGGCGCGGAGCCGCGTCAGCTCCTGGGCCTTCAGCTTCGACAGGCCGTGCTTGTTCAGCTCGCGGATGTACTCGGGGCTCACGCCCACGGCGCGGAGGTGGGTGAGCTCCTCCAGCGACATGCCGGTGTAGCCGGCGTCCTTGAGGCCGCGGACGAAGTCCTCGTCCACGCCCACGGCGCGCGCGTGGGACAGGGCCTTCGGGTCATCGACGTTGAAGCCCGCGGACTTGAGGGACTGGATGTATTTGGGCGTGACGCCCAGGTGCCGCAGGTGCGTCAACTCCTCCGCTTCCAGCTTCCGGCCGAAGCGCGTGTTCATGTCCTGGATGTAGTCGGGGGTGACGCCAGCGTGGCTCATCGTCACGAGGTTGGCGACGGTCGGCGTGTAGCCCATGGCCGTCAGCTGCCGCACGCGCTCCGGGGTGATGCCCGCGCTCTTGAGCGCGATGAGCTGCGCCACGGAGAGCTGCTGGCCCGCGCCGACCCGCGTCTGCCCGTCAAGCTCCCGCTGGGCGCGCACACCCAGGCTCCGCGCCGGAGGAGCGGGCGGCGGGACGGGGCCCGGCGCTGCCTGGACCGCCACGGCCGCGACGCTGGCCGGCGCCGCGGGGGGCGCCGGGGGCGCGGGCGGTGTCACGGGCGTGGGCGCGGGCGGCACCGGCGGGGTGAGCGAGAGCGCCGGGATGGGCGGCGCCTGGAGGAGGACGGGCTCGTCTCCTGGCCGCGGCGCGGCGTCCGTCTGTCCCAGCAGGAGCGACGTCAGCGGCGCGGCCACGGCCAGGCTGCTGACCAGGGTGAGCACGGAGGCGCCCGCCGCCCAGCGCGAGGCACAGCGCGACGTGGGCAGGGTGATGAGCCGCCGCACGCGCTCCGGCAACGAGCCGCCCAGCGCGGACATGGCGGGGCTCGGCGTTCCCGGCAGCACGCGGAGCGTCTCGAGCGCCGTCAGCGCCCGGGCGTAGGAGACGGAGTTGCCGCTGGCGGCCACCGCGACGTCGTCGCAGCAGTGCTCCCGCTCGACGCGGATGACATGGGAAATCCAGCGGACCGCGGGGTGGAAGAAGAGCAGCGTCTCCACCAGCACCTGCGCAAGGTTCACCGCGAAGTCGTGACGGCGGATGTGGGCCAGCTCATGAGCCAGCACCATCTCCAACTGCCGAGCGGGCAGGCCCGCCAGGGTGGACACGGGCAGGAGCACCACGGGCGACAGCCAGCCCACCGCGGCGGGCACGTCCACGTCGGAGGACTGGAGCAGCCGCACCGCCCGGTGCAGGCCCAGGCGCCGCGACAGGGCGTCCAGCCGCTCCTGCCATGCATGGGGCGCGGGCAGGGCCCGGTCCGCCAGCCGGCGCAGCTTCATCCACTCCGCCGCCATCCGCCCCGAGCTCAGGCCCACGCCCGCCGCCCAGGCGAGCACCAGCCAGTGCAGGTGTGCCTCCACCTGGGACAGCGCGCGTTGCAGCAGTAGACCGGCCATGACCAGGAACGAGCCCAGGCCCGTCAGCACCGTGCTCTCCAAGCCACTCGCGGCGCCGTCCTCGGCCATGTCCGCGTCAATCCACGCGGGCGATGTCACGACGGCCGGCAAGCGCCACGCGGGACGCGCCGCGGCGCGCTCCACGGGGTGGGTATTCGCGGCATCCACCCGGAGCCGCGCGGGCGGCACGGAGGTGTCCATCGCCACTCGCGCGGGCGCGCCGTGGAAGTGCTTCCACCCGGCGGCCACCGGCAGCGCGAGCGCCAGCACCAGCGCCCCGCAGGCCAGCGCGTAACGCGCATGCGCCGCGCGCCGCCCCACCGTGACGAGCGCCACCACCAGCAGCAGCGCCACCAGCGTGCCCTGCCAGAGCGAGTGCAGCAGCGCCCACCCCAGGGACTCCATCAGCAGCCGGCTCATTCCTCGCCTCCTTCCAGTGTGTCGAGCAGCCGGCGCAGCTCCGCCAGCTCCTCGGGACGCGTCTTCTTCGACGACAGGGCCTGCATCGCCAGCCGCGCCGGAGAGCCACCAAAGGCGCGGTCCACCAGGTCCGTCACCAACTGCCGCTGGGTGCGCTGCTCCGTGGCGCGGGGCCGGTACACGTGCGCGCGCTGGGACTCGTCACGCTCCACCAACCCCTTCTCCGTCATGATTTGCATCAGCTTCAGCACCGTCGTGTACCCGGTGCCCTCCGGCTCGTCGCGGGTGAGGGCTTCATGCACCTCGCGCACCGTGCTGTCGCCACGCGCCCAGAGGACCCGCAGGATGGCCAGCTCCCCATCCGTGGGACGCGGCAGCTTTGTCTCGCTCATGACGCTTCCTTCCGTGACTCGATTGCCTGGACCCATATTACGAATGGGTTCGTAGATGTCAACGAAGCCCTTCGTAGATGTGGTCCGTCAAAAGCCCCCTGCCTCTGGGTGAGGGAGGGGGCCTGGGGGGCTCAGGCGGGTGCCCGGCCGTCAGCGCTCCTGGCGCGGCGTGGGCTCCGGGGGCGGCGTCTGGGCGGCGGCCTGGTTCTCCCAGAAGCGTCGCGGGTGGCCGTCACCGCGGGTGCCACCGGAGAGCCGGTCCACCCAGGGATAGCGCTGGGCCTCCTCGGACGTGTAGCCCAGGTTGAAGACAGTGGGGCTCTTGGGCTTGTCACCGGGCTTCTCGTAGAAGGTCCCGAAGAGGCGGTCCCAGAAGTAGTTGGTGATGCCGTAGTTGCCCTGCTCGTTGTGGAAGTGGTGCGACAGGTGCAGCCGCTTGATGTCCTTCAGGAACTGGGACCTGGGCGTGTAGTTCAGGTGCTGGATGCAGTGGCAGAATTCATAAAAGCACGTAATCACCATGGCCCAGCCCAGCGCGGCGGCGGCGCCTGCCTTGCCGCCGATGAGATAGCCGATGGGTGCAATCACGCCGCCCACGGTGGGGAGCACGTTGGCCAGCGCGCCGAAGAGCACGCGCAAGTCGTGTGGGTCCTGGTGGTGGTCGAAGTGGATGCGCTTCCACGTCGCCGCAGTGAGCGGTGATTTGTAGAGGAAGCGGCTGTGCAGGATGTGCTTGTGCACCAGGTACCAGCCGAAGGGGAACGCCACGCTCGCGGCGAGCATCGCCAGCAGCATGCGCAGCGGGTGCTCGAACCACTTCACGGCCAGGGCCAGGCTGGTGACGCCCACGGTGATGTAGGCCACCACCGCGTAGTAGGTGAAGAACGAGTAGACCAGGTCGCCCAGCGTCATCCGGTCCAGGTTGTGCTTGCGGTGCTTCAGGAACGAAAAGGGTGCGCTGACTGCCACGGTATCCTCGCGACAAGCCGCTGCCCCCACGGAGGCAGACGGAGCAGGAGTGTGTGCGCGCCGTACCCGCCGGCCACGGGGCTTACGGCGGTGCTGTCAGTACCAGGGGCCCTTGAAATTGCCGCATGCTGAAGGCCGCGCCATAGCGTTTTCCTGGCGCAGGCAAGAAGCAACCCTGCTGAATGAACAGGCGGTGTGTTGCCTGCCTGCCCAGAAGCCGGCCCAGGCACGGGCTTCCTTCGCGTCCGATAGCAGCCCACTTTCCTGGAAGCGAGGATGACTTTCCGGGAGGCGCGGATGGCGGAGCACGAAGGACAGCAGACACCCAGGACCCAGGTACGCAGGCGCGGGACCTCGACTCCCAAGACAGTGCGCACGGGTGAACGGAGTGCCGCGCCGGACCGGGGCAGCATCGCCCTGCGCCGCACGGTGTCGGAGTACCGGGCCACGGCGGAGGAGCAGGCGGCGCGCGTGCGTGAGGAAATCGAGGCGGCGCTGGTCCAGGCCCGCGGCACCCGCGAGGCCATTGAGCAGCGCATCGCGGACCAACTCCACGCGCCGCCTGTGAGCCCCGCGCCCGCGCCCGCGCCGCGGCGCAAGCAGCGCCGCAGCCGGGCGTCCCGCAAGAAGTAGCGCGTCGTTCAGGAGGTGACGCGCGTGGGGGGGGGCGCGGCCACGGGGGCGACGTCCTCGGGCCCCGCGCTGGAGGCGGGCTCGCCCAGCTGCTTCAGCTTGCGCGCCAGGTCGGCGGCCTGCGCGCCCTTGGCACCCAGCTCGTTGCCCTGCACCCCGATGAAGGAGACCCGGGCCCGCTCCAGCAACGCCACCTGCGCGTGGAGCTGGGCCAGCAGCCGCTCCTTGCGGCGGGCCAGCACGTCCAGGTGGTTGAGCTCCTCACCCAGCGAGGACGCGGCCAGCTCCAACTGCCGGCGAGCCACCGCGTCCTGCGTGGCGGCGGCGCGCTCCCGCAGCTCGCGCACCTGGGCGTCCACGTCGTTGGCCACCACGGAGCCGAGCTGTGCCTCCAGCCCGAAGTGGACCTCCGCCAGCGAGAAGCTGTCGCCCGTCATCTTCTCCAGCACGCCCAGCAGCTCCGTGCGCCCGGTGCTGGACGGCATCTTCGTCACCACGTCCTTGCACTGGCGGTAGAGCGTCAGCGCCCGCGTGGCCAGGGTGCGCGAGTCGCCCTTGAGCGCGTCTTGCAACTGGCGGCCCCGCGCCTCCACCGCGTCCAGCTCCACGCGGAGGTTGGCCGGCAGCGTGCCGATGCTCCAGAAGAGGCCCACGACGAGGAAGCCCACCAGCGCCGGCAGCAGGCCGTCGCTCCCCAGGAAGCGCGCCTCCAGCACCTGCTGGACGTAGAGGCCCAGTGGGACGAGCACGCCCGCGGCGGCGGCGCTGGTGGCCACCGCGGCGGGCGGCCCCGGCTGCTCCCGTCCATGGCCCAGCCAGGCCACCAGCGCCGCGGCGAGCGCGCCCGCGAGGCTCACGGGCAACGGCTCCGGGGCCCGGAAGAAGTAGGGCAGGGCGGGCAGCACCGTCAGCGCCAGGCGCAGCGCCAGGGGGTGGACCCCCGTGGGCTTCACGCACGCCTGCGCCGCGGCGACGATGGCGAGGTACTCCGGTGTGAGGTGCAGGTCCGGCACGGCACCGGCGACCAGGCCCATGCAGGCGGCGCCTCCCAGCGCGCGAAGCGTGCGGGTCTCGAACTCTTCGCGGTGGAAGTACTGCACGGAGAGGGCCATGGGTTCACCGTCCTGCTAGTACGCGTTGTTCTGGCCGAAGTTCTTGATGGACTTCTTGAGGAGGTTGCGCGACTCGGCCTGCGCCTCCTCCGCGCTGGACGCGCCGGCCAAGGCTGCCTGGGAGCGGTTCACGTCCGCAAGCTCCCCGGACAGCGAGGCCGCGGAGGTGCCGAAAATGGCCCGGGCGTTGTCCAGCAGGCCACGGGCCTTCGCCTTGTTGCCGCGCTTCATCTCCTCCGCGGCGGCCACCATCTGCTGGGTGCCCAACGCCCGGGTCGCGTGGACGCGCACCTCCTTGTCCAGGGACGCGCGCACGAGCTCCAGGTCGCTCGTCACCTCCGCGGTGAGCCGCAGCGCCGTCTCCGTGGGCAAGTCACGCGCCACGTCGACATAGTGCACCCGGGCGTTCAGCAGGGTGAGCGCGCCGGCGGTCCGCGGGGTGTCCAGCGTCAGCTTCGCCATGACGCGCACCGTCTGGGCGCTGGCCAAGTCGTACAGCGGCACCTTCAGCACGTTGCCCTCGCGGAAGGACGCCATGCCCATGACCTCCACGTGCCGCACCTCGGGGGGGACGTCCAGCCGCAGCTCCACCAGGCGCGCCACGGTGCTTGTCGCCTGGTCCAGCTCGCGGGAGAAGACCTCCGCCAGCCGCGCCGAGTCGTCGATGAAGCCGGAGAAGCCGCCCCCCTGCTCGGCCATGCCGCGCATCAGCGTCTCCTGGTAGTCCCGGCCCACGCCCAGCGCGCTGACGGTGATGCCGTCGCGGCGCAGCTGGCGGACCTGGTCCAGCAGGCCTGGCTCGGACACGATGCCCGTGGTGGGCTGTCCGTCGCTCAGCAGGATGGCGCGGCTGACGCGGTACTCGCCCATGTGGGGCCGCAGGGCGTTGGCCGCGGCGTCGAGCGCGCCGCTGATGTTGGTGCTGCCGTCATCCTCCAGCCCGGAGATGAGCGTCAGCAGCTCCGCGCGCGCCGCCTCCGTCATCCGCCGGCTGGGCTGCACCCGCACGTCGGTGCCGTAGTCGATGAAGGCGAGCCGGTCCTCGGGCGTCAGGCGCCGCACCAGCTCCGCGGCGGCGCGGCGGGCGTCGGCCAGCTTGTGGCCGTTCATGGAACCGGAGCGGTCCAGCACCAGCGCCAGGCTGACGGGCACCCGCTGGCCGGCCTCCGCCGGGCGCGCCTTCAGCTCCAGCCACGCGAAGGCCTCGCTGGGCCCCGTCTGCACGTACGCGCCGGACAGCTTGCCCGCCATGCTCAGGGCGCCGTCCTCCGGCTGGGACGTCACCAGCGGCAGCGTCCGCGTGGCGGGCGGGTCCTCCGGGCGCCGCACCGTGTGGCTGGTGTCCGTGACGACGGGAGGAGGCGGCGCGGGCGGCGCGGGCGGCGTGCCCAGCAGGAGCGCGCCCACGGCGAGCACTCCCGTCGCGGCGACCAGCAGCAGTGAGCGGTTCATTGAGGGCCTCGGGGTTGGAGGGATGCGGCACACTCGCCTGGAGTCGCCTGGGGCCGCATCGGTCACCAGGAGGAGGGTCCGCCCGTTGTCCGATACGACCTCCGCGCGCGGGCTCAGGCGTCGTGCACCGGCTGCCGCTGCCGCACGAGCTCTTCCACCACGCCGCGGACCCGGGCTTCGTCGAAGGGCTTCTCCAGCAGCAGGTTGGGGATGCTGGCCAGGAAGTCCCGCGCGCCCGAGGTGAACGCGCCACCGGAGACGAACACGAAGCGGCGCTCCAGCCCCGCGTACTCGCGCCGCACGGCCTCGTACACGTCGCGCCCCGTCAGGTCCGGCATCATCACGTCGCACAGCACCGCGTCCGGCTCCAGCCCTCGCTCCAGCAGCTCCAGCGCCTGGCGCCCGCTGCACGCCACGTCCACCTGGTGCTCGCGGAGGATGCGCTGCAGCACCCGGCCCACCGCGGGCTCGTCGTCCACCACCAGCACCCGGCCGCGCGGCGCGTGCGGTGCTTGCCGCGCGCCAGGCTCCGAGGGCTTCGCGCGCTCCACCGTCTCCGGCGTGGGCAGCACCACCCGGAAGTGGGTGCCTCGCCCCGGCTCGCTGTCCACGGTGATGTCGCCGCCCAGGCCGCTGATGATGCTGTGGCAGATGGACAGGCCCAGCCCCGTGCCCACGCCCACCGGCTTGGTGGTGAAGAAGGGGTCGAAGATGCGGTCGATGACCTCGCGCGCGATGCCCACGCCCGTGTCCGCCACCTCCACCACCACGCGCCCGGCGCCGTCCACCCGCGTGGCCAGCCGGATTTCATGCCGGTGCGCCGCGCCCTCTGGAATCGCCTGCGCCGCGTTCACCACGAGGTTGAGGAACACCTGGCTGAGCTTGCCCTCGTTGGCCATGACGGGCGGGATGTCGCCGTAGTCGCGCCGCAGCTGCGCGCGGTGGCGGATTTCGTTGGCCGCCATCATCGCCACCGACTCCAGCACCGCGTGCACGTCCAGCGGCGACACGCGCTCTTCGTCCGGCCTGGAGAACGTCTTGAGCTGTCGGACAATCTGCCGCACGCGCTCGGCGCCCTCACACGCCTCTTGCAGCACCTCCTGCCACTCCCCCAGGTCCGGCTCGCCCTTGAGCCGCGCCTGGAGCGCCGCCGCGCCGTCCCCGGGCGGCAGGCTGCGGTTGAACTCGTCGGACAGGAAGCCCAGGTTGGACAGCACGAAGGCCAGCGGGTTGTTGATTTCGTGCGCGATGCCCGCCGCCAGCGTGCCCACCGACGCCAGCCGGTCCGCCAGCGTCAGCCGCGCCTGGAGCTGGCGCTGCTCCGTCACGTCGCGGGCAATGGACACCACCGCGGGCTGGCCGTCGAAGCGCAGCGGCAGTGACACCACCTCCGCCACGCGGGTGCGCCCGTCCCTGCGCACCAGCCGCCGCTCGCCGGTGAGCGCGCCGGCCCGCACCGCGTCCGGGCTGCGCATGTCCCGCACGAAGTCCGTGAGGGGGCGGCCCACCAGCTGGTCCGCGCGCTCGAAGCCCAGCGTGCCCACCAGCGCCGCGTTGGCGTAGACAATCTGGTTGTCCCGTTCGATGGCCGCCGCGTCCGGAACGCCCTCCAGCAGCGCGCGGAAGCTCGCCTCCGACAACCGCAGGGCTTCCTCCGCCTGCCGGCGCTCGGTGATGTCGCGCGCCAGGCCCTCCACCGCCACCATGCGTCCGGAGGCGTCCGTCACCGGCGCCACCACGTGCTCCAGCCACAGCGTCCGCCCGTCGGGGTGGAGGAAGCGCACCACCACCGGCGCGCCCTGGAAGGGCTCCGGCGCTTCCAGCAGCTGCTCCATCAGCGCGCGGTCTTCCTCGTGCACGCGCCGGTACCAGAGCTCCGCGTCCGCGTAGTGGGCCACCGGCCCGTAGCCCAGCTTGGTGTGGGCCACGCGGCTGACGTAGGCGAAGCCGCGCGGGGGCTCGCGCCGGTACACGTAGAGGACGTCCGACGCGTTCTCCGCCAGCTGACGGAAGCGCCGCTCGCGCTCGCGCAGCGCCCGCTCCGAGTCGCGCCGCTCCAGCGTCATGGACATGGCGCCCGCCGCCGCCGACAGCAGGTCCACCTCCAGCCGGTCCCACCGCCGCGCCTCCGCGGTGTTGTCGAAGCCCACGAAGCCCGTCAGCACCCCGCGCACGCGCAGGGGAAGCGCCAGCAGGGACAGGATGCCCTGCGGGTCCAGCAGCTCCCGCTCCGACGCCGGAAAGGTCTCCACCAGCCCTTCGATGACGTCACCGCGCGCCAGCGTCTCCATCCAGCGCCGCAGCGCGGGTTCCATGGAGAGGCCCTGGAGGTCCGGGTTGTCGATTTCTGGCTTCACGCCCGGCGCGCACCACTCCGCGCGCTGGCTGCACAGGACGGCGCCGTCCTGCGCCCGGTGCAGCTCGAACACGTAGACGCGGCTGGCCCCAGACGCGTGGCCCAGCGGCGCCAGCGCGGGCCCGTAGAGGTCGCCGCCATCCTGCGTGGCCAGCAGCCGCTGCTGCATGTCCACCAGCGCGGTGAGGTAGCGCTCGCGCCGCGCCAGCGCGCCGTCCGCCGCCTTGCGCTCGGTGAAGTCGTTGAGCGTGCCCGCCGTGCCCAGGACGCTGCCGTCGTCGTCGTGCATCAGCCGGGCGAACACCTCCACCCAGCGGTAGCTCCCGTCGCGCGTGAGGTAGCGCATCTCATGGCGCACGAACTCCACTTCCCCCGCGAACAGCTTCTGGAGCGGCTCGGGGTCGCGCTCCCGGTCATCCGGGTGGAGGAACTCCGAGAAGGCGCGGCCCAGGCTCTCCTCCACGCTGAAGCCGGTGATGTCCGTCCAGGCCGGGTTGAGGAAGGTCCACGTCCCCGCCAGGTCTGTCTGGAACACCACTTCCCGCAGGCTGTCGATGACGCCTCGGTAGCGGTGCTCGCTGGAGGTCCAGTCAGGCGTGGAGTGCGGCTTCTGCATGATGGAACTCGAGAAAGTGGGCCGCACGGGTGGACGCAAGGTCACCCGGATGCGCTACAAAGGGGCAGAGAATCTGGATTTCCGGGCAGGCAAGCAAGGGGGCTCCGATGACCCTGGCGGGCGCGGGATGGGGACGGCGCCCCTCCTGCTGTTCTGTGGGAACACGGAGGCTGCCCTTCGTCCGGGGAAGGAGACATGCCTCCATGCTGCCTCTGCTCGCGGGAAGTCTCTCATGGCCTCTGGAAGCGCCCCGCTTTCGATGACGCATCTGGACTCCGAAGAGGCGGACGCCCTGCTGAAAGAGGGCGTCCTCCGGTTGCTGCTCGAGCAGGCGGGCGAGGCACTCGTGTTGGTGGATGTCACCGGGCGTGTGCTCGCTTTCAACATGGAGGCCGGGCGTCAGTTCCGCATGAGCCGGCCCGAGCGCGCCGAACAGGGCTGTTTGCCCGGCTGTGTGTGGACGCGTGCGGAGGATGCGTCCATGTCGGTGGAGGTGCCGCCCCTGGCGCGCGCGCTCACGGGCGAGTGGGTGGCGGAGGCCCGCTGGCGGGTGCGCCGGCAGGATGGGACGCACGTCCTGCTGCGCGCCTCCGCGGTGCCGCTGGAGCACGACGAGGGACTGACGGCCGGAGCGCTGCTGCGCGCATGTGAAGTGGCCTCGTCCGCGGGGCTGGACGCGGTGGGCTCGGCGCGGCTGCTGGCGGAGGCCGGCGCGCTGCTGGGCGCCGCGTTCGACGACGAGGCCGCGCCGCGGCTGCTCCGCTTGCTGGTGCCCGCGCTCGCGGACGCGGCGGTGCTGTACCTGGGCCTGCCCGGCGAGCCGCCGCGCCCGGTGACGGCGCTGCACGCCGAGCCGGAGCGCCATGGCCTGCTGGAGGAGCTGCTGCGCCGCTACCCCCTGCCCCCCGAGCGCGTGCTGCCGTTGTTCGGCGCCGGTCAGTCGGAGCGGCTGCGGGTGACGGAGGCCCATGTGGAGGCCGCCGCGCGGGACGCGGAGCACGCGCGGCTGCTGCGGGGGCTGGGCCTGCGCTGCTACCTGGGCGTGCCGCTGGTGGCGCGCGAGCGCGTCATCGGCACGTTGGCCCTCTTCCGCGCGGATGAGACCCGTGACTTCAGCACGGAGGAGCTGCGGCTGGCGGAGGAGGTGGCCCGCCGCACCGCGCTCTCCGTGGACAACGCGCAGCTCCTCCAGGAAGCGCGTGAAGCGGTGCGCCTGCGCGACGAGTTCCTGGGCATCGCCAGCCACGAGCTGAAGACGCCGCTGACGCCGCTGCACCTCAAGGTGCAGCTGCTGCAGAAGCAGGTGGATGGGATGGCGGCCCACAACCAGCCGGTGTCCGCCGAGCGCGTGTCGGAGACGCTGGAGGTGGTGCAGCGGCAGGTGCGCAAGCTGACGAGCCTGGTGGACAACCTGCTCGACGTGTCGCGAATCACCGCGGGCCGCCTGCGGCTGGAGGTGGAGGAGATGGACCTGGCCAGCGTGGCGGCGGAAATCCTCTACCGCTTCGCGCCGTCCGCCTCGCAGCTGCAGGTCGAGCTGGCGCTGCACGCGCCGGTGCCCGTCATGGGCCGGTGGGACCGGCTGCGGCTGGAGCAGGTGGTGACCAACCTGCTGTCCAACGCGCTGAAGTACGGCGCGGGCCACCCCGTGCGCGTGGAGGTGGAGGCGGAGGGGCTCACCGCCCGCCTGACGGTGCGCGACGGCGGCATCGGCATCTCCGCGGAGGACCTGCCGCGCATCTTCGAGCGCTTCGAGCGCGCGGTGAGTGACAGGCACTACGGCGGCCTGGGCCTGGGGCTCTACATCACCCGACAGATTGTGGAGGCCTTCGGCGGCACGGTGCGCGCCACCAGCGAGCCGGGGCAGGGCTCCGTCTTCGTGCTGGAGCTGCCGCGCGGTGACATCCCCGAGGAGTGGCTGATGGCGCACGGCGCGCCGGAGCCGTCGTCGTCCTGAGGCGCTAGGCCGCGCTCGCCGGCATCGCGGGCTCGGCGCGGCGGGGCAGCCGCACGTGGAAGCTGCTGCCGCGCTGGGGCCCCGGGCTCTCCGCCCAGATGGTGCCGCCGTGGCGCTCCACGATTTCGCGGCAGATGAAGAGGCCCAGCCCCAGCCCGCCGAAGTGGCGCGCCTGGGCGTTGGACGCGCGCGCGAAGGGCCGGAACAGGTCCGCCACGTTCTCCGGGGGGATGCCGATGCCCTCGTCACGCACGCTCAGCAGCACGTGCGTCTGCTCGGCCTCCAAGGACATGCGCACCGCGCCGCCGTGGGGCGAATAGCGCACGGCGTTGCTGACCAGGTTGGTGAGCACCTGCTCCAGCCGCAGCGCGTCCCAGTCGCCCTCCACCGGGTGGGCGGGGACGTTCAGCTCGAAGGTGACGCCGGACTCGGTGCGCAGCGCGAAGCGCTCCAGCACCTCGCCCAGCAGGGGGACCAGGTCCAGCCGCTTGCACTCCAGCTCCAGCCGCCCGCCCTGGATGCGCGCGGTGTCCAGCAGGTCATCCACCAGCCGCGTCAGCCGCTCCGTCTGCCGGGCCATGGAGCGCAGCGCCTTGAGCAGCCGCTCCCGCTCCGGGAAGTCTCCGCTCCGCTCCAGCCGCTGGAGGGTGAGCGCGGCGAAGCCCTTGAGCGGGGTGAGCGGCGTGCGCAGCTCGTGGCTGGCCACGCTGAGGAACTCCTCGCGCGCGCGCACCGCCTCCTTCAGCTCCGTCTGCGTGGCGCCCGTGCGGGCCGCCATCTCGTTGAAGCCGCGGGCCAGCTCGCCCAGCTCGTCGTCCTCCTCCACGTCCACGCGCTGGGACCAGTCGCCCGCGGTCAGCGCGGCGGTGGCGGCGCGGAGGCCGTCCAGGCGGCGGATGACGTCGCGAGCGACCCACTGCGACAGCAGCAGGGCCATGAGGACGCCCAGCAGCACCAGTCCCACCACCGCGGCGCTCATGCGCGTAATCGCCGCGTAGGCCACCACGAGCTCCTGCGTCACCAGCACGCTCCACTCCGTGCCCTCCACGGGGGCCTCGGCGGCGAGCATGCGGCGGTCCGCCGCGTCGAAGGCCTCCAGCACGCCGATGCCGGGCCGCAGCAGCTCCAGGCTGAGCGCGTCCGGCAGGTGCGCTTCGCCCAGCAGCGGCGCGCCCGGCGCGGTGTCGCGGAGCACCTTGAGGCCGCGCCGGTCCAACACCTGTACGTGGAAGCGCCGCGACGCGGGCGTGGTGGCCTGGCTCAGGCGCTCCAGGGACATCAGACCCACCAGCATTCCGCGCACCTCGCCGTCCTCGCGGAAGGGCTGCGTCACCGCGACCAGGGGCTGGCCGGGCGGGCGGATGAAGGGCGGGGAGACCTCGGCGCCCCGGGTGAAGGCCGGGGGCAGGAAGGCGCGCGGCTCCAGGTTCCACCCCTCCACGCTGGGAGACGCGGCCAGGATGTGGCCATGGGTGTCCACCGCGAGCGCCGCGTCGAAGGCGCGCTCCTGGGCCGCCAGGTTGACCAGGTAGGGCTCCAGTCGCTCCGGCGCCGCCGCGGCGAAGGCGGCGCGGAAGCCCGGCGACTCCAGCATCAGCGCCAGGGACTCACCCGCGTCGTCCAGGTAGCGCCGCAGGAAGTCGGCCTCGCCCGCGGCGGCGCGCTGCGTGTCGTCGCGCACCTGCTGTTCAATCGCGTTCTGCGCCAGGTACGCCGCCAGCCCGCCCAGCGCCAGCAGCGGCACCAGCCCCGCGAAGGCCAGCCCGCGCAGCAGCTTCCACCCCACCGTGCGCGGCGCGCGCGGCCGCCAGTCCAGGGCCTGCGCGACACAGGCCAGGGTGAGCACCGCGTACACGCAGGCCCCCAGCCACGACGCGCCCCGGCCCAGCGCGTACGCGAGCAGGGCGAAGGGCACCGCCAGCCCGCCCATGAGCAGGGCCGGCAGCCGGCGGTGGAGCCACTGGGAAGGCAGCAGCAGGCCCACGCCGCAGACGGCGAAGAGCACGCCCACCAGGGGCCGCAGGGGCGCGAGGTGGGCGTAGACGGAGAGCGGGAAGCGCTCGGGCACCACCAGCATGGCCGCGCCGAACGCCGCGCTGGTGAGGGCCGCGAAGGTGCGCAGCACGGGGCGCTGGCGCATGGCGGGCCAGGCCTCCAGCACCACGCCGCCGAAGAGCACCGGGTAGAGGATGATGCCCGTGAAGCTGCCGGGCAGGACGTTGAGCACCCACCAGTACAGCGCCATGGCCGCGCCCAGCAGCAGCCGCCCCGTGACGTCCAGCCAGCGCGGCGCGCGCGGATACAGCAGCGCGCCCATCAGCATGATGCTGCCCGTCAGGTACGTGAGGCCCAGCAGGCGCACGTAGGGGTAGAGCGGCCGGAAGGAGGCCACCCGGAACTCGTACGGGACGTACGTCATCAGCACGCCGAACATCAGGCCCACGACAGCGGCGGGCCAGGTGAGCGGCAGGAGGGCCGGGGCGGGCGGCGCCTGGATTTGCGGTGAAGGCGAAGAAGACATCTTTGCGGATTCACGCGCGAGGGGCGCCATGAGCGCTACGGCCCCCCGGGCTTTCGTCGAAGGCTCGACATCACGCGACCTCGAGCACCGTCCACTCGCGGACCTCGCCCGCGAGCATCACTTCCACTGTATCACCCGCCTTGCGGCCCATGAGGGCGCGCCCCACGGGGGAGGCGGGGGTGATGACGGACAGGAAGCCGTCACCGCCCGGACCCGTCAGCTCGGTCCCCGCGCCGGCGGGGAGGACGAAGAAGGTCCGTTCGGAGAAGCCCTCCTCGTCCTCGGTGCTGACGTCCACGATGGCGCCCAGCGCCACCGGGCCTTGCCGGGGGAAGCGTGGGAACTCCGCTTGACCAAACTTGGTCAGCGCCTGGAGTTCTTCCTGGACCCGGCGAGCCCGGTTGGCCTGTCCGGTGGCGAGGCTGCCGAACTCCAGGGCGGCGCGGCCGTCCTCTTTCTTCTCGGACTCCGTGGCCAGGCTGCGGGCGGCCTCGCGGGCCTCCGCCTCGGCGCGGTGGGCCAGCCGGTCGCTCTGCTGGAGGCGGTCCGCGAGCTGGCCCAGGAGGGCATGCTTGTCGAGTCCCATGGGTGGTACAGAACTGTAGCGTCCGCGGCGGACACCTCCAGTTTTCGGCCAGTCGCCCCCGCCGGCCCGGGCTTAGAATGGGGGCATGACACCCCAGGAACTCTCGGAGAAGGCCCGGCAGCTCGTCGCCGGAGGCGCGGTGCTGCTGGACGTGCGCACGCCGCAGGAATTCCAGGAAGGGCACCCCGAGCCCGCCCGGAACATCCCCGTGCAGGAGCTGCCCCGCAGGCTGGCCGAGGTGGGTCCGCCCGGCACGCGCGTGGTGGTGTACTGCGCGGCCGGCGGCCGCAGCGCCCAGGCCGCGCAGCTGCTGCATGCCAACGGCTTCCCGGACGTCTTCGACCTCAAGTCCGTGAAGAACTGGTAGCCACCCAAGGGCAGGTGCCCGGTGGCCCGGGCACGCGCTTCCAGCCGTCCTACCCGCGCGTCACGTCGCGCAGGAAGCGGTGCACGTCCTGGTTGAAGCGCCGCGGCTGCTCCGCGTGGGGCGCGTGGCCGGTGTTCGGGTACAGCTTGAACTCGGCGTCCGGCAGGGCGTTCACCAGCGCCCGCTGGTCGGCGACGGGGAAGAAGCCGTCCTGGTCACCGCCCACGACGAGCACGGGCACGCGGATGCGGTTCAGCCGCGCCGAGTGGTCCTCCGCGAGCATGCCGTCCAGCGCGTCCTGCCACACGCGCGCGGGCACCTTGCTGCTCTCCGACACCAGCGTGTTGATGTACGACGCCGGGACAGGGCGCACGAAGGTGCTCTCCTGGAACGCGCGGATGAACTCCGGGTCCACCGTGCCCTCGAACGTGTCCACGATGGACTTCAGCTCCAGCGCCACCGGGTTGCCGGCCACGGTGGGCGCCGAGCCGACGAGCACCAGCCCCTTCACGCGCCGCGGGAAGTCCAGCGCCACCTGCTGCGCGATGAAGCTGCCCATGGAGTGGCCGACGAGGATGGCGCTGCGCTCGCCCACCGAGTCCAGGAAGGCCTCCACGTCCGCGGCGAAGGACTGCTGCGTGTAGCAGCACGCCGGGCGCGTCGAATCCCCGTGGCCGCGCTGGTCCAGCACGTAGACGTGGTGGTCGCGCGGGAAGGTGCGCAGGTTCAGGTCCCACGTGTGGTGGGAGTCCGAGTAGCCGTGGAGGAACACCACCGCGGGGCCCAGCGGAAGTCCCTGCTCCACGTAGCGCAGCGTCACGCCGGTGCGCAGGCGGACGGAGCGCTCACGGGGCATGCCGAACAGCCCCTGCTCGGTGGAGGCGACCTCTGCGCCTTCGGGCACCCGCTGCGTGTCGTTCGAGTCTGACTCCGGCGCGGGACCACAGGCGGCGAGAACGGGAAGAGCGAGCAGGGCGGCGAGGAGCTTCCTCATGCGTGAATGCCTCGGGGCTCTCCGGCGGGAAAGTCCGCCGGTGCATCGAGGAGTCTACGGCTACCTCTGACATTGCCTCGCTGGAAGCGACTCGCGGGGTTGGTGCGCACCCGCTTTTTAGAGAGGAGAGTCAGCGGGAACCCGCTCGAAAACGCACCGCGGACGGAAGGTTCTCGCGCAGGCGGCCGGCCGTGCAACACGGGCCCGCGTCACCTTCCGGCGGCCCCCGCCTTCGTGGTGTCGCTGGATGCCCGTTGCGCCCCGCGCGCTCCGGTGGTGCGTCAGCCCGCCGGGCGCCGGGCGAAGATGAGCTCGCTCACGCCCTGGAGCCGCTGCACGCGGCGCTCGACGTCGAAGCCCGCGCGCCGCACCAGGTCGAACGTGTCCCGGTCCAGCCGGCACCCGCCGCTCACCCGCATCCAGGCGGGGGTGAGCAGGTCCTGCACGGTGGCCAGCGTCGGCGAGGGCGCGCGCACGTGCTCCAGCATGCGCAGCGCGCCGCCCGGGCGCAGCACCCGGAGAACCTCCGCCAGCGCCCGCGCCGGCGCCTCCACGCTGCAGAAGACGAGGCTGGACACCACGGCGTCGAAGGAGGCGTCGGGGAAGGGCAGGGACTCCACGCTGGCGTACAGCAGCCGCGCGTCGGGCCGCCGCCGCTGGGCACGCGCGAGCGCTGCTTCGTCCACGTCGATGGCGGTGACGGCGGTGACGGTGTCCGGGTAGCCGGGCAGCGCCAGGCCGGTGCCGGTGCCCACCTCCAGCACGTGGCCGGACAGGCCGCGCACCAGCTTTCGCCGGGCGGCGGTGAGGCCCAGCCAGCCCAGGGGCGTCATGACCGCGTCGTACGCGAGCGCCTTCATGCGGCAGCCTCCTCTTCGGAAACACGCGGACCCGGACGCCCGCCGCGAATGCGTCGGAGCTTCCGGGCCCATGAGACGCCAGGCTGCCGCGAGCAGGGCAGCGGACGTCGTGACGCTACGGCGCGCCCACCGTGCCCGGGCTTTTTGGAGACGACGGCGGCGAAGAAGCCGTCCCCGGCTCCCGGCGCCGCAGGACGCCCCAGATGCCGTAGAGCGCCAGCGCGACGCAGCCGTACTGCGCGGGCGTCAGCCCGAAGTAGCGGGCGTCCACGTAGGCCATGTCCGTGGCGCGCAGGTAGTCGAAGAAGAAGCGGCAGACCGCGTACAGCACCGCCAGCAGCGGCAGCAGGCGCCCCTTCAGCTTCCCCGCGTTGCGCAGCGCGTACAGCAGGCCGCTGATGGCGAAGAGCGCGATGGCGTCGTACATGCCCAGGTCGTGCCGAGGGCCACCGGGGAAGGCCACCGCCAGGAAGAAGTCCGTGGGCACGCCCGGGTGGTCATGCACGGCGAAGCAGCCCAGCCGCGCCACCGCCCAGCCCGGCGCCACGCCCAGGGCGAACGCGTCCGAGTAGTCCGAGAAGCGCAGCTTGCGCACCTTGAAGAACACGACGGCGGCGAGGATGCCGCCCAACAGGCCGCCGAACGAGGACAGGCCATCCCAGACCTTCAGTATCTGGAACGGGCTCTTGGACAGCTCCTCCGGGTGGTAGAAGAACAGGTGCACCCAGTGGCCCACGACGACGCCGACCCCGACGCCCCAGGGCGCGAAGTCGGCGAGCGGCTCAGGGTTCAGGCCGTCGCGTTCGGCGTTGCGGCCAAGCAGGCGAGCGGCCAGCAGGATGCCTACCGCGACGAAGATGCCGAAGGGCTCGATTTTGAGGGGCCCCAGCTCAATCGAGGGGGCGTGCCAGTAGGGAATCACGTCAGGCGGCTCCAGGGGATGCGAACGTCCCACCCTTAATCCGGGCGGAGGGATGTGGGCGAACAAATGTCGGAACGGAGTCTTTCCCGGCCTCGTCTTCTTGGAGGTCGGGTGGAGGACACCGCTCCTGTGTGCCTCCGGGCACCTCGCTCGTACCCAGGAGGGAATCACTCCCACTTCCGGACGTTCGCGCAAGGCCAGTTAGAACCGAATTAATCCATTCGTGCGTGTACTACGGGAAATCCGTGGTTTTTTGTCAGGCCCTTCCTGTCCAATCGAACGGGAACGCAGGGCCTCTTGGATGAAGGGGGACAGGCATGACGCCGCGAGCAGTCTGTCACGTCGGGCTAGGCGCGCGGCCCCATTGCCCCTGTCGCACGCGCGAGGCGCCGCACGCGACGGGTGCTGACCTGATGCTGGACGACCTCGCCTCATGCGTCCGGCGTAGCACAGTGGTTCAAGGAGCACACAACCCATGAAGTCCTACCTGTTGGTTCCAAAGGAGTCCATCGAGTCGCAGGCTCGCGTGGGGCCTCGCGGCACGGAGCAGGGCGAGCGCGTGCTGTCGCGCACGACGGCGCTGCGCTTCGCGGTGGCGAACAAGGCGCCGGACACGCTGTTCGCGCTCGGACTGCGGTCGGCCACGCTGCCCGGCTCGCGCCCGCCGGTCAGTGGACAGGAGGAGCGTCGTCGGAAGGGCAAGGGCGCGAAGGCGGCGCGCCTGGGCACGCGCGGCGCGGACGCCTCCACGCCGCCCATGCCGGGCGCGACGGTGGCGGAGCAGACCGGCGCGGAGCCCGGCAGCTACCGGTACATGCCGCTCATCGGTGCCACCATGGCCCACTTCTACGAAGAGCACACGGAGAAGGAAGCCCGCGGCGAGCTGGAGCGCGACTTCGAGTTCATCCCCGACGTCGTCCCGCTGTCCTTCCCCGGCCCGGTGTCGGCGGGACAACCGGGACCGCGCAACCGGGGCATGTCTTCGCTGGCCGAGCGCGAGTGGCCCGACGAGTCCGGCGTCCCCCTGGCCCACGCCCAGGGCATCCGCGGCGCCGGCGTCATGCTGGGCATCCTCGACACCGGTGTGGACGCGGACCACCCCGAGCACGCCGCGCGCGTCATCCAGTTCCGCTACGTGTCGCTGTTCCCCAACTCGCCGCACAACCCGGCGCGTGACATCCGCGGCTTCGACCCGGACGGCCACGGTACGCACGTGTGCGGCATCGCCGCGGGTGTGCACCACGGCGTCGCCCCGGAGGTGGACCTCTACGTCGCGTCCGTCATCGAATCGGAGACCATCCGCACCAGCCTGGGCCGCGTGGCCGCGGGCATGGAGTGGCTGCTGCACCAGTTCAGCCGCCCGGAGAACTCGACGCGGCCCGCGGTGGTCAACCTGTCGCTCGGCTTCCCGCTGATGCCGCCGCCCGGCATCACCGAGGCGGACTACAACCTCAACCTGCGCGCGCTGCAGACGATGATTCGTCGCCTGCTCGACAGCAATGTCCTGCCCGTTGTGGCTGCAGGTAACAGTGGACCCGACACGGTTGGTTATCCAGCGGCCTTTCCAGAATCACTGGCTGTCGGCGCGGTCGACTTCGAGCGTAGCGTGGCCACATTCTCCGCGAGCGGCACCGTGGGTAGGCGCGTCGTGCCGGACATCATGGGGTATGGCGTGAATGTCTATTCCAGCACGGAGCGTCGTTGTAACAACCAGGCGTTCTACGAGCGAATGAGTGGCACGAGCATGGCAGCGCCTTATGTAGCGGGTATCGCGGCGCTGTACCGCTGCCGTGCCCCTGACTTGACGGCGCTCGAGGTGAGGGATTTGATCCTGTCGAATGCGGTGAAGCTCCCTCGGTCGGGAACCCACAAGACAGGCAAGGGCCTGGCCGTATTCAGGTGACGGTGGTGGTTGAAGCCGGGGTCGGCGCCATGGGAGCGCCGGACCCGGGAGAGGATGAGGGCCATGGGCAGGAAGAATGGCGAGTGGGGGGACGTCCGGGTCGGCGGCGTCCCGGGTCTGTCCGCGCGCGTGCGCCCATTGCCGGGCGCCGCGGGTGCGGACACGCAGCCAGACTGGATTGACGTGACGGTGATGCCCCGCGAGGAACCGGCGGCGGCGTCGCGTGGGCGCGCGGCTCCACGTCCGCCCGTCCGCTCCCGCGTGGACGTGCACCAGGCCGGTCTGGCCGAAAGCGCGCGCTTCCACCAGAGCCTCATGCGCTGGCTGGAGGCCCACCACCTCCTGGGCGCGGTGCGCTCGGTGAGCGAGCCGGGCTCCATGCCCATGCTCCACCTGCGCTGCGCGCCGCGGGTGCTGGACCAGCTGCGCCGTGCCCCGGAGTTCGAAGCGGGCACGATGATGCCCCTCGACCTCATCTAGCGGTGGGTGCCCCTCGCCTCGCACCCCTGGTCTGGGACTCCCTCCCTGTCTGAGGAGGGCTGCCCGGGTGGCCCTGTCGCCACCTGGAAAAGCGCGTGTTCCCGCCTTTCCTGAAGATGTGGCCGAGCCTTCGTTTCCGCTACTGAGAACCGACGGCTCCGCCGCTTCTTCCTGAATAGCTTGGAATCTCGCGATTAGCCCGTCATTCCGCCAGTCGCCCGCGAGTCGAAGGGTGACGTCGGCTGGTGGACGGGGCCAGGGCGCGGCGCGTGTGAAGCTGTGCGCGCGGCGACGCGGTGAGCAGTGATTGTCTCCCATTGTCGCCGTGTCCTGCTGTCACCCGTGTCACGCGGTGTGACGTCCAGTGCACACGCGCACAGTCGGTTCGCCCCCGTCTCGTCCCGGCGCCGCCAGGAAAACCAGGGGTCTGCGTCTGTCCATTGAAAGGCACGAAGGTTGCCTTTCGCGGTCAGTGGACGCGAGCCCCCGGAGCCCATCCATGCAACTGGCGATGAAGCCCTCACACGGTGCGTGCAGCCCTTCTCACCTGGAGGTGGCGCGATGACGGCCTGGAAGCCAGGCAGCTCCTGCCGCCGCTGCCGCCGCAGGCGCTCTCCCCGGGTGTCCCGCCCGCCCGCCACCTCCAGCGCTCCGAAGGCCGGCCCACACGCCAGCATCGCGGCGCGGTGCGTGGCAGGCAGACGGTGCGGGTGCCTGGCCTCGGGCCACCGCAGCGTCCGGCGCCGCGTGGAGCGGATCCGCCGTCAGACCCACTCGTGGTGGTGACTGGTGACGCCCGTCATCAGGGGATGCGCGGTGTCACCGGTCTCCCCGCCCGGGCGCCTCCTAGGGACTCGCGGAACCCCTTGAAATCACGAGCTTTGCTTCATGGGCTGTGACGCGACGCGGCAGGCACGGGACATGCTCTGGTGTGGGAGCGCCACCTTCCTCCCGCTCCCGAGGCTCCCCATGAAGCTCCGCTCGAAGCCCTCCTTCTCCAATCCCGCCTCCTCTTCCTCGCGTCCCCGCTCCAACAGCGCGCCCCCGAAGCTGGACGCGAGCAAGCCGCAGAAGGCGGACAAGACGCCGAAGACGGAGACCGCGGCCGGGCCCAACGCCCCGCGCCCAGCGAGCTGCAGACGGGCAAGGACAACCTCAAGCGCACGGACTACGGCGTGGTGCACCCGGACCTGCAGGGCATCCGCACGCGCCGTGACAGCGGCCAGTCCGGCGCGGACTTCGCGGACTTCAATTCGGACGTGCGCACCTCCGCGCACCGGCTGACGAGCCAGCCCCATGGCAACCAGCTGATGACGGAGCTCAACGGCCGGACGCAGGCGGTGAACCCCGGCATGACGGGCACCCAGCGGCAGCCCCTGACGGTGGCGGACATCTACTCGGGCCGCAACAGCGCCATGCCCATGTCTCACATGCCCCGGAACGACGGCACCTACGCCTCGACGCGCCCGGCGTACCGCTACGAGGGCCAGCCTGGCGCGGGCCGGCCCAGCGACATCCGGTACAACGAGCAGGCCACGGGGCCGCGCTTCAACAGCCTGGGCCACGAGTCGGTCCACGCGTGGCGCGCGGCCAACGGCGTGCAGGTCAGCCCGCTGGCGGCCAGCAAGCACAGCAACGCGGACGTCTTCAACCAGCACCCCCAGTACACGAAGCCCATGAAGGAGACGGTCGAGGAGCGGCTGCGCCTGCGGGAGGAGTTCGAGACGATTGGCCTGCGTCCCACGCCGCACACGCCCGCGGGCTGGGCGCCCAGCGAGAACGCGCTCCGCGCGGAGCACGGGCTGCCGTCGCGGCAGGACTACTCGGGCATGCGCCCCGACAAGAACGGCATCAATGACACCCTGAGCGTCTTCGACCAGGGCACCGACAACCGCAACTTCTTCCAGAAGCTGCGCGGCGAGCCGTCGCCCATCGGCCGGATTGTCGGCGACCTGGAGAAGTGAGTCCGAGGGGGGCGTCCCCCTCGGGCCCACCGGGGGCGCGCCTACTGACGCACCAGCTTGTAGGCGGTGAGCGTGCCGTTGAAGCGGCCCAGGCCGGTGATGTCCCCGCGGGCGTTGATGTCCTCTGCGCTCAGCAGCGTCCACCCGCTGCCGGCGGGGAGCACGCTGTTGAGGTCGTGAATCTGCTCGCCGAGCCACGCCACGGCCGACGCGGTGCCCAGCGTGGTGTTGCCATGGAACTGGCCCACGTAGCCCACGACCCAGCCCTCCGCGTTGACGCCCTTGGCCTCGCTGTGGATGGCGTCGGGCAGGCCCGGCAGGGTGCCCAGGCTCCGGATGGTGCCGTCGCTCCAGACGAAGGCGTTGTAGATGGGCGACCCACCGGACGTGGCGCCCACGACGGCGGAGCCCACCACCGTGCCCGCGTCGTTCACGTCATGGGCCTGGCTGGCGCGCGTGACGTCCAGCGCACCCAGATTCACGCGGGTGCCCTCGCGCGTCCACAGCGTGGCCCGCGTCACGCCCTGGGCGTTCTTGCTGTAGCCCACCACGTCGCCGTGCGCGTTGATGCTCCAGGCGCGGGCCAGCGTGGTGTCCAGGCCGTCCAGTGAGCCCAGGTCCGTCATCGCGCCCGCCTCCCAGCGGAAGGCGCGGCTGGCGGTGCCCGTGGAGGCGCTGCCCACGATGACGCCGCTGTCGTTGATGTCGGTGGCGACGGCGGTGGCGCCGCCCAGCGTACCCAGGTCCGTCAGCGCGCCGGCCTCCCAGCGGAAGGCGCGAGGCGCGTTGTTGTCGCTCTCGCCCACCACCACGCCGCTGGCGTTGATGCCGAAGGCGCGGCTGAAGGCGTTGCTTCCGGGCAGGGTGCCCAGCTCGGTGAGCGTGTCGTCACTCCAGTGGTAGGCGATGAGCGGCGGCGGCGTGCCACCCACCACGGCCGAGCGCACGTTGCCCACCACCTGCCCGGCGTCATTCATCGCCTGGGCATGGCTGCCGGTGCCAGAGGGGTAGCCGATGGGAACCAGCGTGTACGCCGGCAGCTCCGGGGTGACGGGCGGCGGCTCCGGGACGCAGGTGCCGCCCTGCTCGACGTAGCCCGCGTCACAGTGACAGTGGTCGCCATGGGAGTGGCCGTGCTCGCCGCAGTCGAGCGGGGGCTCCTCGCCCGGGACGCAGGTGCCGCCCTGCTCCACATAGCCCTCGTCACAGTGGCAGTGGTCGCCATGGGCATGGCCGTGCTCGCCGCAGTCGGGCGCGGGCTCCTCGGCGGGGACGCAGGTGCCGTCCTGCTCCACATAACCCTCGTCGCAGTGGCAATGGTCGCCGTGGGCGTGGCCGTGCTCGCCGCAGTCGGGCGCGGGCTCCTCGGCCGGGACGCAGGTGCCGTCCTGCTCGGTGTAGCCCGCGTCACAGTGGCAGTGGTCGTCGTGCAGGTGCCCATGGCCGCCGCACTCGACGACGGGCTCCTCGGCGGGGACGCAGGTGAGGCCGTCCGCCTCATAGCCTTCGTCACAGTGGCAGTGGTCACCATGCAGGTGCCCGTAGCCACCGCACTCGATGGGTTCGGGGGCGTCGGAGGCGCCGCAGCCCCCCAGGAGGATGGCCGTCGCGGCCAGGAGGGCCAGATGAAGAGTTCGGAGATGCATCGCTTGTCCCGGCACTGAGTGGAGAACCGCGTGGGCGGATGTCGCCTCGCGCGGCCCCGACATATGTCACGGCGGATTCTTATTCGCAATCGTGTTGCATTAGTTCTCCGTGGGCGAAAATCAGCCCGCGCGTGGAGTGCGCCCGTTGGGTTTCGAGCACTGTCCCTGGCGCACACACTGGCGCTGTATCCGCTGGCTGACGCGCGCGTCCGGGTGTGCAGGGAGGGTGGCTCCCCAACGCGCGCCGAGTGACGATGCATTGCCGCCCCGGGTTCAAGAAAGAGGGCGGTCATGGTGGGACTTCGAGCAGGTGCCGTGGTGTTTCTCGCCTGCGCGGGCATGCTGGGCGCCACGCCCTCCCATGCGCAGGCGCCCTTGGAGGAAGAGCCCGGCGAGGTGCTCTCCGAGGACCAGTTGGAGGCGCTGCTCGACTCCCCCGTCGCGCAGCCTACCGACGGTGAGCTGTCCACCGCGGCCTTCGGGCCGGAGCGGTTGGCGCCGTATTTCGCGGAGGGCTCGCTGGCGAAGGCGCATTCCGAATTCCGGCGTCGCCGCTACGCACGCGTGAGGGCGCTGCTCGCCCAGGAGGAGGCCACGCCGCAGGTCCGCTTCCTCATGGCGCAGAGCGCGCTGCTGGCGCGCAACCACGCGGCGGCGGCCGAGGAGTTCGCCGCGCTGGCGGATGATTACGGCGCGCTGCGCGACCACGGCCTGCTGCGGGCCGCCCAGGCCAACGAGCGGCTGCGCAAGCTGGACACGGCGGCGGGGCAGTACCGCGGCGTGAGCCCGGGCTCGCCGCTGTACCCGGAGGCGCGCTTCAGCCTGTCGCGGGTGCTCCAGCGGAGGAGGGACATCCCCGGCGCGTTGACGGCGCTCCAGGAGCTCATCGACAGCCGCCAGTCCCGAGGGCCAGACGCGCTCCGGATGAAGGCGCTGCTGACCATCTGCGACCTGGCGCGCGCGCAAGGGCAGTACAACGCCGAGCACCGCGCGCTGCTGGAGGTGTGGGCCACCAGCCCGCTGTCGCGCGAGGCCAGACGCGCCGAGCAGCGGCTGAAGGGCCTGCCCCTGCCCCTCAAGTGGCGGGTGCGCCGCGCCGAGGCGCTGGTGGAGCTGCACCGCAACCACGCTGGCATGGCGCTGCTGAACAAGGTGCTGCCGCACGTGGAGCTGCCAGACGAGCTGGCCTGCCGCGCGCACCTCACCTATGGCCGGGCGCTGCGCAAGGAGCGCAAGCACCGCCGGGCCATCGCCGTGCTGGAGCCCATGGTGGAGCGCTGCACGGCGTCCGAGCAGCGGCCCCAGGCGCTCTACATCCTGGGCTACTCCCAGTCGGTGGTGGAGCCGAAGGCGGCCATCACCACCTACGCCACGCTCGCCCGGGACTACCCGGAGCATGGCTACGCGGATGACGCGCTCTTCTTCGAGGCGTGGCTGCTCCAGCGCATGGGTGACGCGGACACGGCCCTGGCGCGCTACGAAGAGGCCGCGCGGCGCTACCCGGCGGGGAACTTCGCCTCGGAGTCGCTCTTCCGCGCCTTCTGGCTGCACTCCCGCAAGGCCAACGCCCCGGCGGCCCTGGCGGCGCTGACGGCGGTGGAGCACCTGCCCGAGGCGGCGCGCACGGACGAGGCGCTGTGGCGCTCACGGTATTGGCGCGCGCGCATGCAGGAGTCCGGCGCCTCCGCGCAGGCGGCGCTCGAGGCCTACGCGCACATCGCCGCCGAGCGCCCCGCGGCCTGGTACGGGATGCTGGCGCGCTCACGGCTCGCGCTGCTCTCACCAGAGCGCCTGGCGCGGCTCTACCCCAAGCCCGTGCCTCCCGAGTCCCTGGAGGGCACCGGCGGCTCCGGTCGCGGTGACACCCCGACGGACGACGCCGTGGCGGAGGTGGGCGAGTCCGAGGAAGTCTGGCCGCTGCCGCCCGGCGCGCTGGCGAAGGACGCGCGCTTCAACGCGGGCGTGGAGTTGATGCGCCTGGGGCTGCCCGGCGCGGTGGAGGAATTCCTCGCCGTGGATGCGCGCGCGCTGCCCGAGGCCCCGGCGCGGCTGCTGTACCAGACGCTGAAGCGCACCGGCCGCAACCGGGCCGCGCGGCAGGTGGCGCGCACCTCGCTGAAGCAGGAGGTGCACGGTCCGCTGAGCGCCGCGTCCCGTCCCGTCTGGGAGGCCACCTGGCCGCTGGCGTACCGCACGTCCATTGCCCGCTACGCGCGGGCCCACCGCGTGGACCCGGACCTGCTCCAGGGCCTCATCCGCGAGGAGAGCCGCTTCAATGCCCGCGCGCGTTCAGCCACGGGCGCGCTGGGCCTGGCGCAGCTGATGCCGGCCACGGCGCGGCAGGTGGCGGACTCGCTGGACATGCCGATGCCGGGCGAGTCCGCGCTGCTCCAGCCCCACACCAACATCCGCCTGGGCGCGGCGTACCTGGGACAGCTGCTCAAGCACTTCGGCGGCAACGTGGCCTACGCGGTGGCGGCCTACAACGCAGGGCCCCGGGCGGTGGAGCGCTGGCGGCACGCGCTGCCCGAGGCGGAGCTCGACGAGTGGGTGGAGCACATCGGCTTCGAGGAGACGCGCGGGTACGTGAAGAAGGTGCTGGGCAGCTACAGCGCCTACAAGCTGCTCTACGCGGACGAGCCCGCGCTGCTGCGGGACTTGCGCCTCAGCGACGCCAGCCGGCGGTGAGGCGCGGCTCCCCAGCGGACCTCCAGGCGGCACGGCGCCGTGCCGCCCGGAGGAGGGGCCTCACTCAGAAGTTGAGGCCGCCGTCCACGTCGATGGTGCGGCCGTTGAAGTAGTCGCACTCCAAGATGAACTTCACGGCGAGCCAGATGTCCTCGGGCAGGCCGATGCGGCCCACGGGGATGTTGGAGACCAGCGCGTCGCGGGCCTTCTGGTTCATGCCCTGCGTCATCGGCGTCTCAATCATGCCCGGGGCCACCGCGCCCACGCGCACGCCGAAGGGGCTGAACTCGCGCGACCAGGTGACGGTGTTGGCCGCCAGCGCCGCCTTCGCGGAGACGTAGTTGGACTGGCCGCGGTTGCCGTGGCGGGCAATGGACGACATGTTGACGACGACGCCGCCCTTCTGGCCGGACTCGGCCACCTTCGCCACCACCTCGCGCACCATCAGCGTGGCGCCCGTGAGGTTGACGCCGATGACGGCGTTCCAGTCGGCGGTGGCCAGCTTCTTCACCTCTCCGGTGGTCCGGTCCTTCTTCACCAGCAGCGCGTCCCGGAGGATGCCCGCGTTGTTGATGAGGCCGTTGAGGCCGCCCATGGCGCCCTGCGCCCAGCTCACGAAGGACACGATGTCCTCCTCGGAGGACACATCCAGCTTGCGGCGGTGGATGCCGGCGGGCAGCGAGGCGAGGCGCTCCTCGGCCACGTCGCCCACTGCCACCTGGGCGCCCGCCTCATGCAGGCGCTGCGCGAAGTGCGCGCCCATGCCCTGGGCGCCGCCCGTGACGATGATCTTCAGGTCCTTGAGCTGCATGTGTCTCTCCGGCAGGTGGGGTGGTACGAAATGCCGCGCAGGGTACGAAACCCCGACCGCGCTGGCCAGCGGCGAGCGATTTGAAACCTGAATCAAGCTTCAACTTCGCTGAAGTGAAGAGCGCCGCGCCGTTTCCGACGCGGCGCGGCAAGGACGCTCCGTCAGCGGCTCAGCCCAGCTCGGCGGCAATCACGGCGCCCAGGCGGCGCATGCCCTCGGTAATCAGCTCTGGCGGGCGGTTGGAGTAGTTGAGGCGCATGAACTCCGGGCGCGGGGTGTTGGCGAAGAAGGGCGCGCCCGGTACGAAGGCCACCTTCTGCTCCACCGCCTTGGGGAGCAGCGCCTGGGCGTCCAGCCCGTCGGGCAGCTCCACCCAGAGGAACATGCCGCCCTCGGGGTGCGTCCACCGGGTGCCGGCGGGCATGTGGACCTGGAGGGCGTCCAGCATGGCCTGGGCGCGCTCGCCGTAGACGGGGCGCAGCGACTCCAGGTGGGCCGCGTAGTCGAAGCGCGCCAGCAGCTTCACCACCGCGCGCTGGGCCAGCGTGGCGGTGTGCAGGTCGGTGGACTGCTTGGCGACCGCCAGGCTGCGGACGAAGTCGCGCGGGCCCACCGCCCAGCCCAGGCGCATGCCCGGGGCCAGCGTCTTGGAGAAGGTGCCCAGCGACACGACGACGCCCTCGTCGTCGAAGGCGGCCAGGGACGGCAGGTGCTCGCCGCGGAAGCGCAGCTCGCCGTAGGGGTCGTCCTCCAGGATGAGGAAGCGGTGCTGCTGGGCCAGGCGGACCAGCTCACGCCGCCGCTCCAGGGAGAGGGTGGTGCCCTTGGGGTTCTGGAAGTTGGCGACCACGTACACCAGCTTGGGCTTGTGCGTGGCCAGCAGGCGCTCCAGGTCGTCGGTGCGCATGCCCTGGTCGTCGCTGCCGACGGTGGCGAAGCGCGCCTCGTAGGCGCCGAACGTCTGCAGCGCCGCCAGGTAGCTGGGGTTCTCCACGATGATGAGGTCACCGGGGTCCAGCATCACCTTGGCCACCAGGTCGATGCCCTGCTGCGAGCCGTTGGTAATCAGCACCTGGTCCGCGTTGGACTGACGGCCGCGCTTCTGGAGGTGGCCGCAGATCCACTCACGCAGCGGGCCGAAGCCCTCCGTGGTGCTGTACTGGAGCGCGGCGCGGCCTTCGGTGGCCAGGGCCTCGGCGTGCGCCTCGGCGATGGCCTCCAGCGGGAAGAGCTCCGGGGCCGGCAGGCCCCCCGCGAAGGAGAGGATGTCGGGCTGCTCGGCGACCTTGAGGATTTCGCGCACCGCGGACGTCTTGATGCGGGACATCCGTTGGGCCAGCCGCCATACGGGCGGCGGGGGGAGGGGGGCGCTCATCGCGTCAGCGCTCATGCATCACGCTCCTTTCGGGTTCTCTGGAGGCACCTGCACATGCGTGTCCTCCTTCATGGACGTCAGGACGATGGTGGTCTGCGTGCGGGTGACGCCCGCGATGGTGCGCAGCGTCTCCACCAGCAGGGAGTCGAGCGAGCGGGTGTTCGCCGACTTCACCTTGAGCAGGTACGAGTCCTGGCCCGCCACGCGGTGGCACTCCAGGACGTCCGGCAGCGACAGCACCTGCTTCAGGAACTCGTCGAAGTACTTCGGGTGTTCGATGCTCACGCCAATGAAGGCCGTGATGTCCTTGCCGAGCTTCGCCGCGTCCACGCGGGCCGAGTAGCCCGTGATGACGCCGCGCTCCTCCAACTTGCGGATCCGCTCCGCCACCGCCGGCTGGGACAGCTTCACCGCGCGCGACAGCTCCAGCTGCGTGGCGCGGCCATCGCGCTGCAACATGTCGATGATGCGGTGGTCGAGCTCGTCCAGGAACATGGGGGCGTTTGCCTTGATTTTATAGGTACTTTGGTCGGACGGCAGATAATTTAAATTTGAAGCTCCAAGGATGCAAGCCCGGCGGCGGTGTCCGTTCGCGTCGGAAGCTGTGCCGGTGTTGCCGGTGGAAAGGTGTGCTTGTCCGCCGGGCGAGGCCTCGGCTGGAGAGCGGCGGGAAGCTGGGGCGCGCCAGGCGCGGTGGCACCTGCCCGGGGGGGGCGTTGACACCGCGAGGCAGGTGGAAGTTCGCGGGTGAACTCGGCGCCGAGGCGACCATCACCCGGGCGCGTGCGGGAGGGGACCCGCTGCCACCTGCTGGATAGAAGTGGCTGGGTCTGCTCCACGGCGCATGGCCTGTCAGGTAAGACTGCGCGAGGGCGCTGCGCGGAATCGTGGGGGGCACGCATGTCCGACAAGGGCGAGGTCTATGTGAATGGCATGACGCCGGTCACCACGGAGAGCGGCGGCACGGTGGTGGGCTTTCCGGACGTCTGCCGGGTGCCTTCGCCGGGAGGGCCTTTGCCCGTGCCGCTCCCCAACGTCGCGGTGAGCCGGGACCTGGAGAATGGCTCCCGGACGGTGCGCATCAATGGTGCGTCGGTGGCCCTGCGGGACTCATACCTGGGCAGGTCCACCGGCAACGAGGCGGGCACGGCGGGCGGAGGTGTGACGTCGGGGACGACGAAGGGGCGCGCCCACCCGGTGAGCTACTCCGCTGACATCTTCATCGAGGGCAGGCCGGTGGTGCGCAACTTCGACCTCTTCACGCTGAATGACCACAACACGGCGCCATTCCCCCTCATGCAGCCGCAGGGCGCGCCGCCAGAGGCGGTGCGAGAGGAGGAGGTGGCGCAGAGGGAGCCCGAGGAGCCGTGTGGCTACTGCGGGGAGGAGGCGCACGCCTTCGACAGGAAGGGCAGGGTGGGGTGCAACCTGGGGAACTCGGCGGTGCTGGGGCGAAACATGCTGGAGGGGCGGGAGCTGTCCACGCATCCGTGGTACGCGGGGCCCTTCTCGCTGGCGGCGCACCACCTCATCTGCCTGGAGGCGCTGGACAATCCGAAATGGGCCGCTTTCTGCACGCAGTTCGGCTACCACCCGGACCGGAGTCGGAACGGTGTCTTCCTCCCAATGAAGATGGCGCTGGCGTGCCAGTTGGGTGTGGCGGTGCACCGGGGCAACCACGCCGAAGGCTTCGCCCATGACTTGCACCTGCCGTACCCCAAGGCCGTGAAGAAGAGGCTCCGTGACCTTGAGCGGCGGGTGTCGTCGGGCGAGTGCTGCTCGAACCCGGACGCTCTCGCCGCGCCCCTGGACAAGGTGAGCGCGGAGATTCTGAAAAGTATCGAGTCGGGCTTGTGGACGCTTACCCGGGATGGACTCGACTATCGGGTGGGCGGCGTGGGCTGTGGCGGCTTGCGGAGCATCAGCCAGAAACCCACTGCGGCACCATGCCCACAGGGACGCCATCACGGGCTGGCTCATGGCGTGACGACACAGTCGCTGCCCCCACGAGCCCTCGTCGTTGGAGCGTGACTTCCATGCAGAACGAATACTGCGTCCTGGAGTCTGTCGCCTCAAATGACTTTCCCATGATGGATTGGGACGAGTTCTTCGTGGGGCTGGTGAGGCCCAGGCCTGTCAAGCCGTTGGGGCGTCCCGTCAATCTCAGGTTGGGCAAGCCCATCCCCAGGAATCCCCTCATGGTGGACTTCCACGAGCTGCCCGAGCCGGTGTTCTCTCCTCGCTTCAAGGAGGCTCTGGAGCCGCTGGCCATCTACGGGGTGCAGTTCATCCCGGCGGATGTCCGAGTGACGCCTGATGATGTGAGACCCTATTGGATCATGCACGTCCACAACTGGATTGCCTGCGTCGACCGTGAGCGCTCGGTGCTGTCGCTCCATGACGACGGGGAGGTCCTCGGAGTTCGAAGGTTGGTGCTGGACGAGCCGGTGCTTCTGGAGATTCCGCTGGAGCGGCGGCTTGCGTTCTGCCTGTCGGAGACCCCCTCCACCCACGTCTTCCACCAGTCGCTGGCAGATCAGGTGCTGGCGCTGAAGCCGGAGGGGCTGCGCTTCATCCCCGTGAGCCAGTGGAGCGACGCTGCTGCATTCCAGGCGTGAGCCGATGCCTGCCCGCTTTCATGGCAGCATCACGCCCTGGATGATGGCCTTCCTTCCGCCCTCTGCCTCCCAGAGCTGGAGCGTGTAGGGCCCCTGCTCATACGTCCCCGCGACTTCCGCCTCCACGACCATGGAGAGCGTCGTGCCGGGCAGGATGGGCGACGTTGGCCACACCTTCAGCACCGTCAACTCCACACCCTTCCTGCCGACCAGGACCATCCGCGCGTCCTTGACCGTCCAGGGCGCCGAGCCTTCGGGATTCAGCAGGCGCATCGTCACCGCGACGCGCCCGGCGGCGCGGAAGCTCAGCAGTGCGCCATCCGACAGCAGCGCGCTCGTGGGCGGGACTCGAACGCTCGCGCTGCTATCCATTGCCCTGAAAGCCTGGTCATCGAGAAGTCCCGCGGTGTGAAGTCCCGCCAGCCCGCCAGGGCCGGTGGTCTCAACGCGGAGCCGAGCGTTTTCCTCGCGAAGCTGCCGCAGTTGAGCGTCCCGGGCCCGCAGTTCCTGGTGGTACGACTCCACGGTGCGTGTCTGCCGGTGGACGTCTACCAATGACTCGGCCTGGGCGGGGTGGACCACCAGAAACAGGGTCGCGCTCGTCGGCGCGGCGCTGTCCTGGAAGCGCACCGTCAGCCGCAGCCGCTCTCCTGGCACCAGCTTCTCAGAGGGCACCAGCTTGAGGCTGCTGGAGCCAAGCTCCGCCTGCGCGAAACGCTCCGCGCCGTCGATCGCCATGGAGCCTGGAACGAGCGCTCCGTCGAAGTTGATGAGCGTGGCCTGCCCTGGACTGACGCACACCTGGGCGGGAGGGGTCTCCGCCGTCGTCGTGAGTTCGACGTGGCGGATGCCCGTCTGGCACTGCGCAGCGCCCTGCTCCACCGTGACGTTCCCAGCGAGCAAGGCCGGTAGCAGCAAGGAAAGGGACGAAGCGAGCACGAAGCGGAACCTCTGGCTGGATGCGTGGAGGAGACTCTCGTGGGGGAGCGCGGCGTGCCCTGGCATGCCCCCCGCGCGGGTCTGGGCCGGAAGGTCCTACTCGAAGTGGCTCACCGCGCGCAGGAAGCCCACGGAGAAGACCCTCGCGGTACCTGGAGCATCCCCGGGCTCCATCTCCAGGCCCCGTTTGCTCCCGGTGGTCAGCAACTCGAAGCAGACGGGAACCGTGCGGCCCGTGTCATCAAACCGCACCTGGGTGAGGCGGCCATAGACGCGGTCACCGAAGACGAGCCGGCCGGAGGCCACGGAGCCGTTCGGGATGTCACCGAAGTCCCTTCCGGCGATGCGGACCGACGTCCAACCCTCGCGCACGGTGAGGAACCGGGCACCGCCGCCAAAGCTCCACCCCTCCTTGTCCCCCACGTCGATGCCGAGCTGCGCCATCATCTCCACCGCCCCGGGAGGACACGGCTCCGGAGGCGGCGGCGCGCGGACCTGGGCCCCCGGGCACCCCAGTAGCGTGCAGGCCGTGGCCGCCACCTTGAGCGCCTTGCCCGAGGTGCTGTGCGACGTGGGGCGCTGGAGCTTGCCAGCCTGCTTCTGCGTCATCACGGGAGCTGGTTCCTTTTCCGTCCTCGCCGGAAGGGCGATGGCCGCGGGAGTGAGGACCTCTGCGTGCGGCGCCGCGGCCCCGTTACTCTCCAGCGGCTGTGCCGGTGATGCCACTTTCCGGACAGGTGGCACACCTGTCCTCGCGTCACCCGGCGGCCCCTGCTTCATGCCTCCAAGGTATGCCAGCGCCACCATGCCCAGTAGCGCCGCGAAACCCAGCAGCACACCGGGTCGCCCCGTGCGCTCTTCTGGCGTAGGAGCATGCGCCACCGGCGTCAGCGCAGGCAGTCTCGAAGGCACCGGCGCCTGGTGGATATGCCAAGGCGGGGACGGCGAGTCCACGGTGAGGGACATTGCCGGCGCGGGTGATGGGGTGACGAACTCACGGACGAGCCAGGGCCGCTGCCCCCGGCGCGGCGGGAGCTCCTCGCGTACCTCGTTGAACCACGCCGCTTCCTCGTCCGCATCGGGACCGGGCCAGGTGGTGAGGTTGTGCGCGTCGTGGCCGTCACACAGAGGCGCGTGCCAGTCCGCGCCCTCCCGCGTGAGCAGCTCGTCCAGGTGTTCCACCAGGGCCCCTGCGTCGGGCCTGTTCTCGGGCGCCTTGTCCAGCAGCCGCAGACACAGCGCGCTCAGCGCCTCGGGCACGCGGCCATTGCGGATGCGCGGCGCCTCGGGCGGCTGGGAGATGACCGCCGCCTCGTCGCCCTCCATGCGCAGGGCGAAGGGCTTCCTGTCCGTCAGCAGCCAGTAGAGCACCACGCCCAGGGCATAGAGGTCGTCGGCCGCCGTGGAGCGGTAGTGCGCGTCGGGACAGTCGCGGTGCTCCAGGTGGAAGCGCCAGGCCTCCGGGCTCAGATAGGCGCGTGTGCCCGGAGGGAGCGAGCCACCCGTGGCGTGCGACACGTCCTCGTGGCTGCCCACGCCCAGGTCCACCAGCACGGCCTCGCCATCCGCCGCGCGCACGAGGATGTTGGCTTCCTTCACGTCCCGGTGCAGCGCCCGGTGCTGGTGGAGCGCCCGCAGCGCCCGCGCCACGTCGCGCACCCGGAGCAGCACCGCGTGCGCGGACGGGTTCTCCAGGTCCGCCCAGACGTCCAGCCGCTGGCCGTCCACGTACTCCATGATGATGACGAGGAAGCGAGGCGTCCGGTCCGGCCACTGCCAGTGGCCCAGCAGCCGCACGACGTTGGGGTGCCGCACCTTCGCCAGCATGAGCAGCTCGCGCTCGCCCCACGCGCCCAGCCCCGCGCCCGTCAGCGGCAGCAGCTTCAGCGCATAGCGCTGCCCACCGCGCTCCGCCAGGTACACCTTGCCGAAGCCGCCCTGACCGGCCAGCCCCAGCAAGAGGTAGCCGCCCACGTCGTCGCCGGGCGTGGGCTCCGCTGACTGCGCTGTGTCGCGTGGGTGCATGGAGGTAACGCGGGGCTGCCATCACGGCGTGGGTTCACCGCCCGCGCGGCGGTCAGGCGGCTGGTGCCCCGGGGGATGCCGGGGCCTCGGCTGGATGGTATGACGCCGGAGCCTCGCGGGCTCCGCGAGGTCCGCCCCTCCCATGAACGAGAAGCTGGCCACAGCCATTGGAAGTGCCGCTCGCGCCGCCCGGGAGCGCCTGGGCCTCACCCAGGTCGAGGTGGCGGGACGCATGGACCTCTCCCCCATCGTCTACAACCGGCTGGAGCGGGGGCGGATGCTCCCCAGCGTCCCCACCCTGGTCCGGCTCTGTGAGACGCTGAAGGTCTCCCCGGAGGTCGTGCTCGGGAGCGTTGAGCCACCGACGCGGAGGAAGGGCCGGGGAGCGGGCCGTGAGGATGCGCCCCCCTCCGTGCACCTGCTGACGGGGCTCGCGCGAAAGCTGGATGAGGAGCAGCGCCAGGTGCTCATCCTCATGGCGAAGGTCCTCCTGCGCTGAGCGTCGCCGGGCCATGGCCGCCTCACCCGGCGTCCTCTTCCGTGTCCGGCATCAGCTCGTGCGCGTCGAGCCCGGGCGGATAGATGCCGCCTTCAATGGGCTCCCCGAGCCCGCGCATGCCGCTGGCATCGGCGATGGCGCGCGCCATGTCCTGGGCCGCCTCCGCGCGTCCGTACCCGGGCATCAGGGCATGGAGCTGGGCGCGCAGCTCGTGAAGGAGCGCCTCGGCCGTGGCGTACCGTTCCTGGGGCGCCTTCGCGAGCATCCGGCGCAGGATGGGCTGAAGCCCCGGAGGAAGCGTGGCCGTCGCGCGCTCCACGTCGTGCCGGGTGCAGCGCTTCGTGAGGGCGAGTATCTGATGGAGGGGCAGGTCTGGCGGCTCGTCCGCGCGGAAGCCGGACACGGCGTCAGGAGGGGACGGCGCGTCCTCGAGGAGCCAGGCGCCGAAGAGGTGGCGGTTCGTCAGCGCCTCCAGCAGCACCAGCCCGAGTGAGAACAGGTCGGAGCGCGCATCCATGGGCGCGCCAGACAGGTATTCAGGAGAGGCGTACATGAGGTCGCCCTTGAGGAGCTTCTCAGGCGTCTCCTCCCGGCCGACCCGCTTCGAGTACGCGGCGCCGAAGTCCGTCAGCTTGACCTGTCCGGTGGCGCGCTCCACCCGGATGTTCCGAGGGCTCACGTCGCGGTGGATGATGCCCAGCGGCTTGCCGGTCTCGTCCGCGAGCGTATGGGCATGGTGGAGCGCGTCCGCGAGCTCGGTGGCGACGTACACGGCGAAGGCGGGCGGCAGGGGCGTGCCCCGCATCAGCGCCACCGTGATGAGCGAGTCGAGCGAGGGCCCCTCCACGTACTCCAGAATCGCGTGAGGCTGCCGGCCGATGACGCGGAAGTGGTGGGCCTGGGCGATGGCGGGATGCCGCAGGCGGAAGGCCAGCAGCACCTCCTCCTTGAGTCGCTGCCGCATCAGGAAGGTGGCGGGGTTCTGGAGGCACTTGACCACGACCTGGCCCGGGGGCCCGTGGCGAAGGCGCCGCTCGAAGAGCAGCACCTGCTCCCCGTTGCCTCGCTCCGCGAGCGGACGCACGAGCCGGAACTCCACAGGGCCCGCCGAGAAGCCCGTTCGCGCCAGCTCCAGGCTCAGCTGCTCCAGCCCTTTCTCCAGCGCGCCCTTCCGGGCTGCTTTCCGGGGCTTCGTGTCCGGCTCGCTCATGATTATTAACCTCCTGGGTTAATTGATGTGCTGAGCTAGCATGAAGGCCCCGGCGAGGAAAAGCCGGGCTTCGCGGATGGGAGAGGGGCGCGCTCCGTGTGGTGGGTCGTGCCGCGTCTGGCGCTTCGTTGGCACGCCGCACCCGTCGTTGACGTGCGTCAGGACCGCCAGCTCTCGTCACTGCCAGAATCGCGGGCGGGTGGGGGAC
>NZ_JABXEO010000051.1:0-60492 GCF_013372585.1 Myxococcus sp. AM010 | reverse complement strand
TCGTCGGCAGCGTCAGAGGTGTATAAGAGACAGCCCCCAAGCCCGCGCTGCCGCCGCTGGCCTGGTCCACCCAGGCCGAGCGCAAGGCCGCGTCCTGGGCGAAGGCCTGCAAGTTCGAGCACAACCCGGACCGGGGCGACTTCGGAGAGAACCTCGCCGCCGCCACGCCCGGCGCGTGGACCACGTCCCAGGTGGTGAAGAGCTGGGCGGACGAAGCCGCGGACTACGACTACCGGCGCAACACCTGCCAGAAGGGCAAGGTGTGCGGGCACTACACGCAGGTGGTGTGGCGCAAGACGGCGGCCGTGGGGTGCGCCACGGTGCTGTGCAACAAGCACTCACCGTTCGGCGCGCGGTTCCCCACCTGGCAGCTCTGGGTGTGCAACTACGCGCCGCCGGGCAACTGGGTGGGGCAGCGGCCCTACTGACCTCCCGCGCCCCACGGGGCCGGTGCGTCCCGGGTGCCGGACACTCACGCGGCGGGAGGTGACGGACCTCCGCCTGACGGCGGATAATCCACCCCATGCTCCGCTCCACGCCCCGCTTCCTCCGGCCGCTCGGCCTGCTCCTCCCCCTGCTCCTCACCGGCTGTGGCTCCGACGCCCCCGGCGAGGGAGACGGTGACGGCGACACCGAGCCGCTGGTCATGACGCAGTTCGACCGCGACATGCTGGCCGCGCACAACGCCGCGCGGAGGGACGTGTCGCCCGAGGCCTCCCCCGCGCTGGAGGACCTGACGTGGGACGAGCAGGCGACGCGCACGGCGAAGGCCTACGCCGCGCGGTGCAGGTTCGAGCACAACTCGAGCCGGGGCAACCTGGGGGAGAACCTCACCGCCGCCTCGTCCAGCGCCATGGGCGCGCAGGGCGTGGTGCAGGGCTGGGTGGACGAGGCCGCCCACTACGACCACGCCACCAACACCTGCGCGAGCGGCAAGGTCTGCGGCCACTACACCCAGGTGGTGTGGCGCGGCACGCGGGCCCTGGGCTGCGCCGTCCAGGAGTGCACGACGAACTCGCCCTTCGGGGACCGGTTCCCCAACTGGACGCTCTGGGTGTGCAACTACGCGCCGCCGGGCAACTACGTGGGCCAGCGCCCCTACTGACGCAGGTGCTGGTCCAGGAAGGCCGCCACCTGCTGCCAGGCGCCCGCGGCGGCCTGCGCGTCGTAGCGCTCACCCGACGGGTTGGCGAAGGCGTGCTCCGCCTCGAACTCCAGGATGTAGTGCCGCACGCCCGCCTCATCCAAGGCCTGCCGGAAGGCCTGCACCGTCTCCAGGGGGATGGACGGGTCCTTCGTGCCGAAGATGCCCAGCACCGGCGCGCGGATGGCGGCGAGCTCCCGCGCGTCCGTCACCGGGTTGCCGTAGTAGAGGACCGCCGCGTCCAGCTCCGGCAGGGCCATGGCCGCGCGCAGGGACCAGCCGCCCCCGAAGCACCAGCCGATGGTGCCCGTGCGCGGCGCCCGCACCCGCGCGTCCTGCTGGAGGAAGGTGTGCGCGGCCGTCAGCGTCTCCTGCGCGCGCGCCGGGTCCACGGCCTTCAGCAGCGCCAGCGCCTCCTCCCGCGTGGTGGCCACCTTGCCGCCATACAGGTCCACCGCCAGCGCGGCGTAGCCCTCCGCGGCCAGCCGGTCCGTCCAGTGGCGGATGTGGTCATTGAGCCCCCACCACTCATGGATGACGATGACGGCGGGCAGCGGCCCCTGGGCGCCCGCGGGCAGGCTCAGGTAGGCCTTCGTGCCGGCCACCTCCACCTCCTGGCCCTCCAGCACCGGCGGCGCGTCCTCGCGCAGCGTGTGCAGCGCCTTGAACTCCGACTCGGAGACGGCGCCCGTGGCGGCCGGCTCGCGGCGCACCTCCCGGGCACGGCCCTGGACGCAGGCGCTCAGCAGCAGCGCTCCCATCATCAACAGCAGGCCCTGGCGCATGATGTGTCGACCTCCGTGGGTTGGCCCGTCCCCGCGGCGGAGACGCTGGCGGCTGGTGGACTACTCCGAGGCAGCGCCCCGCGCCACCTCCGGTGCCCGCGAACGCGAAGAGGGCTGGGAGGGAAGCATCCCCCGCCAGCCCCCCTCAAGCGTCCCGCGTGAAGGCGGTGACTACTTCTTCTCGACCGCGGAGGGCTTGCCCGCCGGCGGCGTGCCGCCCATGGCCGGCATCTCCGGCGGCTTGACGATCTCCAGCAACTCCACCTCGAACACCAGGGCGGCCCCGCCCGGGATGTTCGGCGGCGCGCCGCGGTCACCGTAGGCGATGTCGGACGGGCACACGAGCTTGGCCTTGCCGCCCACCTTCATCTTCTGCACGCCCTCGGTCCAGCACTTGATGACACCCTGGAGCGGGAACTGCGTGGGCTCGCCACGCTTGTGCGAGCTGTCGAACTCGGTGCCGTCCGGCAGCGTGCCGCGGTAGTGCACCTTCACGATGTCCGACGCCTGGGGCGCCGCGCCCGTACCGGCGGTCAGCTCCTTGTAGATGAGGCCGGACTCCGTCTTCTGGGCGCCCTCTTCCTTCGCGGCCGTCTCCAGGAACGCCTTCGCCTTCTCCTTCTCAGCCTCCGCCTTGCGGGTGCTGCGCGCGCGCGCCAGCTCCTGCAGCTTCGGGCCGTACGTCTCCAGGTCCACCGCGGGCTTGTCGCCCTTCACCTGCGCGGTGATGCCCGCCTTGACGTACTCCAGCTCCTCGGGAGTCATGTCGAACACGCTGACGCTGCGGCCAATGGACAGGCCGAGCGCGTACAGCGTCTTCTGGTCCTCCGTCTGGGGATTCGCGCTCGCGCCGGGCGCCGTCGCCGTCGCCGCCGGCGTCGAATCCGTCTTGCCCTGCTGCTGGCAGCCCGCCAGCACCAGCATTCCCGCGACCAGCCACGTCTTCCGCATGTCGTTGCCCTTCCTTGCCTTTTGGAGCGGCAGTAAGACATCGCCGCAGTCAGTTCTGGGGGGCGACTTACTACAGAAATGGCCTGACTTCCGGTTCGACAGCACACCAGGAGCGTCCCCGTTCCTGGGCGACACCCCGCCCGCCCCCAGGGCGACCGCGTGTCTCCGCCAGAAGGTGGGTCTTTTCATTACCCACTCCACCCGACCTCAGACAGGGCCCGCCTCCAGGTAGCCCAGCAGGGGCGCCAGCACGGGCGTGAGGCGCTTGTAGGTCGCGGTGTCGGCGGGCACGGAGCGCAGCACGCGGGCCAGGCGCTTCCGCCGGCCGGGGGCCTCCACTTCCGAGGCCACCGGGGCCACGTAGGTGTGGATGGTGAAGAGGATGGCGCGCGTGCGGGGCAGCCGGGTGAGCGTCTGGCGCTCCAGGCGGAGGAAGCAGCGCTCGCCCGCGTTGTCCGGGGTGATGCCGTCGAACAGGTGCCGCCACTCCGGCAGCGTGCGCGGCTCCAAATCCAACCGCTCCGTGACGCTGATGGCCCAGTTGCAGCGCGTGACGGGGCGCCCGGGCTTCAGGCCCTCCATCAGCTTCAGCGTGGAGGGCCCCAGCTTCGCGTTGAACTGGGGCACCGGCGCGTGGACGGCCAGCAGCGGCCGGCCCATTTTGTCCCCCAGGCACCACCCGGAGGGGAAGCAGAGCTGCCCCGCCACCAGCGGGAACCCCTCACGCGTGCCGTCCAGCAGCAGCAGGTCCTCCTGCACCTGCCGGCCAAACCAGTCCAGCGGCGCCAGCGGCAGGCTCGCCGCGTCCCCCGGCGTGAAGTGCGTCCGCGTGCCCAGCAGGTGGTTGTGCCAGCACCAGCGCGTGCCCTCCACCTCCAGTGAGAAGTGCTCCGGCGCTTGACGCGCCATGGCAGGCAGCAGCACCGTCAGCGTCTCCCATTGGAGCTCCTCCGTCCCGGGCCCTCCCTGGAAGCGCTCGGCGTGCCCCGCCGTCAGCAGCGCCGCCTTCAACGCCACTTCGTCCGCATAGCGCGGCGCGTCTACTTCGATGAGTGTCTCTTCGGGCCTCAGCGCACGCACGCCCAGCGACATTGAAAAGACATCCTGCTCGAAGGGGAAGTAAGGCAGCACCGCGTCGACCTCTCATGAAGAATGGGAGCAATTTATCAACCGTGTTGCAGAACGCATCGCGTCACGGGAGGCCCGGCTGTTTTTGGTGTCTCACCCTTGAGGTTGTTCATCTTCACAGGGAGGATTCGCACGGTGCTGGCTGCGCCCTGAAGCCCCATGCTCGGGCGCCAGCAAGCGCAGCACTTCCACAGGAGATACCTGATGCATCCTCTGCCGCTGTCGCGCGCGCCCCGTGCCGTGCTCCTGGCCCTCGTGGGTCTGCTTGCCCTCCCCGCCTGTTCGGATGACGACGATGACCGTCCGGACGCGGGCCAGCCGGACTCTGGCACGCCCGGGGACGCGGGCACGGGGGACGCGGGCAGTGACGCGGGCATCCCGGACGACGGTGGCACCGGCGGTGACGGTGGCTCCATGGCGTGGCCGCAGGACTTCTCCTGCGAGGGCAAGGAGCAGACCACGCTGACGTTCAACCCGGGCCAGGAGCAGGAGCTCCAGGACGCGGTGAACGCGCTGGACGAGTGCACCACCATCGCGCTGGGCGCGGGCACCTTCCAGTTCGACAACGCCATCACCCTGCGCGCCAACGGCATCACCGTGAAGGGCGCGGGCAAGGGCGCCCAGGGCGAGGCCACCGGCGGCGAGGCCAGCACCGTGCTGGACTTCTCCAACGCGGCGGCGAACACCAACGGCTTCGACGTGGTGGGCAAGCTCTTCACGGTGAGCGACCTGGCCGTCTGGAACGCGAAGAAGGATGGCCTGCGCATCGAGTCCTCCAGCAACGTGAACATCCAGCGCGTCCGCACCGAGTGGGCCGAGGAGAACCTGGAGAGCAACGGCAAGTACGGCATCTACCCCGTGAAGTCGATGTACGTCCTCGTCGAGGACTGTGAGGCGTACAACGCCGCCGACGCGGGTATCTACGTCGGTCAGACGCAGCACACCATCGTCCGGCGGAACGTGGCGAAGAAGAACGTGGCGGGCATCGAAATCGAGAACACGAAGTACGCCCACGTCGCGAACAACATCGCCCAGGACAACACCGCGGGCCTGGTCGTGTTCGACCTGCCGGGCAACCCCATCCGGGGCACGGACGTCTACATCGCCCACAACACCATCACCGGGAACAACCGCCCCAACTTCGCCTCCGTGCAGGCCAGCAGCAGCACCGTGTCCCAGGTCCCCGCCGGCACCGGCACCTTCATCCTGGCCTCGCGCCGGGTGGAGCTGGAGCACAACACGTGGGGCGACAACAACACGGTGGACATCGCCATCCTCAGCGGGCTGGCCATTGAATCCGACCCCATCCAGTGGGCGGCCGGCTTCTTCAACTACCCCAGCCAGGACATCTCCATCCACGACAACACCTTCACCGGTGGCAGCGGCCGCCTGGTGGACAACGGCACGCCGGACCCGGAGCGCCGCCCGCTGGGCGCGCTGGTGGGCGCCGTCTACCAGTACGGCGCCGCGGCCCACGGCGTGACGGGCGTGGAGCACGTGCTGTGGGACGGCATCGACCCGGCGCCTCGCGATGAGAGCCTGGCCAACCCCATCAACATCTGCTTCACGCGCAACACGCTGCCGGAGAGCACGCAGGCCTCGGTGGTGGACCTCGACCTGCAGGCCGTGGGCGCCCACATCATGGCGGGCACCCCCAACCTGGCCGCCGCCTGGGCGGAGACGCGCCGCTATGTCCAGGGCGCCGAGCCCTACAACTGCTCGGGCTTCACCCCGGCCCTGACCATCCGCTGAGACCCCGTGAAGAACGGACGCATGTACAGGCCGTTCATCCCAGGACTGGGCCTCGCCGCGGTGCTGGTGACCGCGGCGCTGGCCTCGTGCGGCGGTGACGAGGGCGGCGTGACGCCGACGCCGGACGCCGGCGGCGGGCTCGTGTTCGACTCCGGGTACCCGCCCGAGGACAGCGGCACCCCGGACGCGGGTGACGACGACGCGGGCACGGGTGACGCGGGCACGGGTGACGCGGGCCAGGACGCCGGCACGCCCGAGGACGCGGGGACACCCGAGGACGCGGGGACGCCAGACGCCGGGCCCGCGTTTCCGCCCAGCACCCTGTCGGGCTTCGGCCTCTTCACCGGGACACCCGCGTCGGGTGGGCTCCAGCCGGTGGAGGGGAACATCCCCTATGCGCTGACCACGCCGCTCTTCTCCGACTACTCGGTGAAGTCCCGCACGCTGTTCATCCCGCCGGACGCGCAGGCCGGGTACTCGGCGCACGACGTGCTGGACCTGCCGGTGGGCACCATCATCACCAAGACGTTCGCCTTCCCCGCGGACCTCCGCGTCCCGGAAGAGAACGTGCGCGTCATCGAGACGCGCGTGCTGGTGCACCGGCCCGGAGGCTGGGAGGCCTTTCCCTACTTCTGGAACGAGGCCCAGACGGAGGCCACGCTGGCCAACGGCGGCCGCGTCGTCCGCGGCGTGCGCTTCATTGGCGAGGACGGCGAGGAGCGGACGCTGGACTACCTGGTGCCCAGCAAGAACCAGTGCCTGAAGTGCCACCACCTCCAGGACGCCCAGGAGAACCAGGTGCTGCTGCCCATTGGCGTGAAGGCCCGCTACCTCAACCAGGACCAAGATTATGGCGACGGGCCCATCAACCAGCTCCAGCACCTGGCCAACCTGGGCCGGCTGACGGGGCTGCCGCCCATCGACCAGGTCCCCCGCGCGCCGAACGCGTTCGACGCGGAGGAGGGCTCGCTGGAGCGGCGCGCGCGCCTACCTGGACATCAACTGCGCGCATTGCCACAACCCGAAGGGGACGGCGGGCACCACCAGCCGGCTGTTCCTCAACGTGGACAACACGGATGAGTTCACGTTGGGCGTGTGCAAGCGGCCGGGCTCCGCCGGCGGCGGGGTGGGCGGTGAGTTCGACATCGTCCCCGGCGACCATTCCGTGTCCATCCTCTGGTACCGCATGCACACCGAGGAGTCGGGGAAGATGATGCCGGAGCTGGGCCGCGTGCTTCGCCACGACCAGGGCTCACGGCTCATCGCCGACTGGATTGACGCCATGCCGGCGCGGGCCTGCAAGTAGGTCTGTCCCAAGTCTGTCGAGCGGCCCCTCCGCGTCCGGTGCGCGGAGGGGCTTCTCGTTTCCAAGGCGTGACGGCCGCGCCGCGTGACAGGGCGCGCGGGTGCCGCATAATCGCGGGCACATGTCCCTGCCCACGCTGCTCCGGGCCGCGGGTGCCGCCGCGCTCGTCCTGCTCGCCGCCTGCCGCATCGAGTCCGCCGCGCCCTCGGCCGGGCCCACGCTGGCGCGCGAGGCCACGCCCTCCGGAGACGTCTGGGTCTACACGTCCATGTACCGGCACGTCCTGGACGCGCTGGAGCCGCTGCTGAAGGCGCGGCTGCCCGACGTCCGGGTGCGCTGGTATCAGGCGGGCAGTGAGAAGGTGGCCAGCCGGCTGGAGGCGGAGCGCGCCGCCGGGGCCATCCGCGCGGACCTGCTGGCCACGTCGGACCCGTTCCTCTACGAGCGGCTGGCCCGTGAAGGCGCCCTGCTCCGCTACGCCTCGCCCAACGTGCTCCGGGTGCCCCGCGCCCTGGTGGACCTGGACGCGCGCTACGCGGCCCTGCGCCTGTCCACCATGGTCCTGGTGCACCGGAAGGACGGGCCCCCGCCGCCCACCTCCTTCGCGGCGCTCGCGGAGGGTCCGTGGACGGGACGCGTGGCGATTGGAGACCCGCTGACGTCGGGCACCGCCTTCACCTGGGCCGTGTTCTGCGACGCGAAGCATGGCGAGTCCTTCTTCCCCGGGCTGCGCCAGCGCGGCGCCATCGTCGCGGGAGGCAACGCGGCGGTGCTCCAGAAGATAGAGAGCGGCGAGGCGGATGCGGGCGTGTTGCTCCTGGAGAACGCGCTCGCGGCCCAGGCCCGGGGCAGCCCCATCCAGGTGGTGTGGCCCACCGATGGCGCCGTCGTCATCCCCGGCCCCGCGGCCCTCTTCGCGACGACGCCCAACCCCGTGGCGGCGAAGGCGGTGGTGGACGTGCTGCTGTCCCCCGAGGGCCAGCGCATCATCGTGGAGCAGGGAGACATGCACGCGGTGGACCCCAGGCTCGCGGGCCCCAAGGGAGAGGCCGGTGTCTCCGAGCTGCTGGAGCGCGCGCGCCCGTGGACGCCCGAGCTGCTCGAACGAGGGCTCGCGCGGGGCGGCGCCGTGAAGGAGCGCTTCCGTCAGGCCTTCTCACGATGAGCGCGGCGGCGCCCAGGTCCCAGTGGCTGGGGCTCGGCCTGTGGCTGGTGCCGGTGCTCTGCTTCTCCGTGCTCCCGGTGGCCGCGCTGCTCTGGCGAGGCCTGGGGCCCGCCGGGGCGGGGGGCCTGGGCTGGCTGCTCGCCGAAGGCGGGGCGCTGGGGAACACGCTGCGCATCGCCACGGGCGCGGCGGTGCTGGCCTTCGTTCTGGGGACACCGCTGGCGCTGGTGCTGCAACGCACCGACCTGCCCATGCGTGGGGCCTTCACGGTGCTGTTCACCCTGCCCTCCGCCGTGCCCGCGTTCATCTGGGGCATGGGCTGGCTGTCGCTCGCGAGCCCTCGCGCGGGGTACCTCAACCGGCTGCTCGGCGATGACATCTTCGACATCTACGGCCCCGCGGGCATCGCCTTCGTGGAGGGCGTGTCGGGCCTCCCGCTGGTGCTGCTGGCGGGCGCGGCCGCCCTGCGGCGCGTGGACCCGGCGGTGGAGGAAGCCGCGCGCGTCTGCGGGGCTTCGACAGCGCGGGCGCTGCTGACCACCACGCTGCCGCTGGCGCTGCCCTCCCTGCTGTCGGGCGCGGTGATGGTGTTCCTCATGGCGGCCTCGTCCTTCGGCGTGCCGTACCTGCTGGGCGTGTCGGCCTCGCCGCCCACGCGGGTGCTCACCACGCGCATCTATGAGCTGGTGCTGATGGGCGGTGACGAGGGCCTGGCGCGCGCCGCGCAACTGGCGACGTCGCTGCTGCTGCTCGCGCCCCTGGCGATGCTCGTGACGTGGGCGCTGGGCCGCGCCGGCCGCGTCCGCCTGAGCGCGGGCAAGGGCCTGTCCTCCCGCCCCTTCCCGCTGGGGCGCGCACGCGGGCTCGTCCTGGGGGCGGTGAGCCTGACGGCCTCGGTGCTGGTGCTGCTCCCGCTGGGGGCCATCCTCCTCACGTCGCTCCAGCGCAGCTTCGGCGCGGCGCTGACGTGGGAGACGCTGACGCTGGCGCACTGGGCGGGCGTGCTGCTGGAGCCGCGCACGCTGCAGGCCACGGGGCGCAGCGTCCTGCTGGCGGCGGGCGCGGGTGTCCTGGTGTGTGGCCTGGGGCTCGCGGCGGCGGTGCTGCGACGCGGGCTGCGCCGCCTGGGCACGGGCGTGGAGGCGCTGGCGGTGTGGCCCTACGCGGTGCCCGGGACGGTGCTGGCCCTGGCGCTGCTGCTCGCCTTCTCCCGGGACGTGCGCTTCATCCTGATGGACCGCGTCGCCTTCGTGCTCGCGCTGGCCCACACGCCGTGGCTGCTGCTCATCGCCTACGTGGCGAAGTACCTCGCGCTGGGCGCGCGCAACAGCGAGGAGGCGCTCGCGCAACTGGACGCCTCGCTCACCGAGGCCGCGCGGGTGAGCGGCGCCGGCCCCTGGCGCGCGTTCGTGGATGCGCCCCTGCCCTTGCTGCGGCCGGCGCTCACCGCGGCCTTCGTCCTGGCGTTCCTCGCGTGCGCGACGGAAATCACGATGTCCGTCCTGCTGGTGCCCGCGGGGACCGAGGTGCTCGGGACGCTGCTGTTCGAGCTCCAGAGCTACGCGGACCCCGCCGCCGCCGCGGTGCTGGCGTGTGCCTTCATCGCGCTGGTGGTGGTGGGCCAGGCCCTGCTCGCGCTGCTGACGCGGCGGCCCGTGGACACGCGGTGAGGGCGGAGGCGTCCGGCCTCGCCAGGGAGCCGCTGGCCCCCTGGCGAGGTCTTCAGACCCTGGACGCCATTACATGCACGCGCAGTACATGCCCCGGATGCAGTGCCCGAAGCCCTCACCACAGAAGTAGTCACAATCCGAGTTGCGCACACAAATGGCCTGCGCGGACTCAGGCGCGTTGGCCTCGGCCGTGGACGGCATGAACGCCATTCCGAAACCCGCCGCCAGTCCCACACCCAGCGCCATCAGCATCGCAATTCCATTCTTCTTCATCGCGTGACTCCTTTCGGGGAGCCTCCAGCCTAACCACAAACGGCGGCGGCCGGGGTAGGCTCCGCCACCGCCGCATGAGCGACTTCCGACGCGCCACCCGTGACGACAACACCGCGCTGCTCGACCTGTTCGGCGCGGTGCCCATGCAGGGCGACCTGGTCCTCTCCTCGCAGCGAGCGCCGGACTACTTCGGCCTCTACACCATGCAGCGCGGAGAGACGGAGGTCTGGGTCCACGGCGAGCACGGCCGGCTGGACGGGATGGGCGCCGTGCACGTGCGCGACGGCTGGCGGGAGGGCCGTCCGTGCCGGGTGGGCTACCTGGGCGACCTGCGCACCCGCTTCTCCGCGCGCCGGAGCCGCGGCCTCGCGCGCTTCTACGGGCCCATGCTCGAGGAGAGCGCCCAGCGGCTGGGGGTGGACACCTTCCTCACGGCCGTCATGGCCTCCAACGCCACCGCGCTCCAGGCGCTCGTGCGGCGGCGGCCAGGACGCGTGAGCCAGCCGCACTACGCCCTGCTCCGCCGCTTCTCCGCCGTGTCCATCCAGTTCCTGCTCCGCCGCCGTCCCCAGCGCAGCGCCTTCGCCGTGCGGCGCGCCACGCCCGAGGACGTCCCCGCCGTCTCGGCGTTGCTGGATGCCGACCACCGCGCCCGTCCCTTCGGCTACCGCTTCGACGTGGGCGAGCTGGAGCACCGCCTCGCCCACTGGCCTGGGCTGCGAATCGAAGACACCTACCTGGCCTTCGACGCGACAGGCGCGCTGGTGGGCTGCACCACCGCCTGGAGCCCCGCGGCCGTGAAGCGCTACCGCGTCCATGCCTACCGTGGAGGCCTGCGCTGGGTGCGGTGGGGATGGAACACGCTGGCCACCGCGCTCCACGCACCGCGCCTGCCCGCGCCAGGCAGCGACTTCCGCTACTTCTATCTCTGCAACACCAGCGTGCGCGGAGAAGACCCGGCCATCTTCAACGCGCTCGTGGAGCGAGTGTACGCGGACTTCCACGGCCAGGGCTTCCACTTCTTCACGCTGTACCAGGACGAAGGGGACCCGCTGGCGCCCGCGCTGAAGGGCTTCCTCCAGCGACGGCTCGACTTCCACCTCTACGCCGTGACGCCCGCCTCACGTCCTCGGGACACCTTCCCCGCCGGACGGACCGGCTTCGAAATCTGCCTGCCCTGACGCACGCTCACTCCGCTTGGAGCGTGAAGCGCCAGGGGACCTGCTCCAGGCCGGAGGCACCGGCGAAGGTCAGCACATGGAGGCCGGAGCGGTCCGCGACGAACCGTCCAGCCCGCAGACTCAATGGCAGGCCGCCGGGGGCCATGAGCGACACCTGAAGCGCTCCCGCCTCCAGGTCCAGCCAGTAGGCGCGGCCCGCCTCCAACCCGACGGAGAACACATCCGCGTCGATGGCCGTCTGAGCCACGCCCGACACCGAGGCCGGCAGCGTCAGGGCGTGGGCCGTCCCGCCGTGGTCGCCGTAGTCATCGACGGCCACGTGCTCCAGCAGCAAGGAGAACGCCTCCGCGCCATTCAATGGCTGGAACATCATCGTGACAGGCGCCGCGTTCCAGGCGCTGAAGAGGTGGCGGCCGTCGTCCAGCTCCAGGATGCCCACCGCGCCCCGTGGGTTGAAGGACAGGTCCGGAGAGGGCGCGTAGGACGCGAGGTAGATGCCACGGTCCTCGGCCTGGAAGACGACGGCGTCCGTGTCATGCGGCGTCTCGAAGAGGCCCGAGAGCGGGGTCCCCGGCGTGATGAGCGTCGCCGTCTGCGGCGAGTCCCCGTGGTCATCCACTCCCGCGTCCACCAACGTCAGCAAGAAGGAGTGCGCCCAGAGGTCGCCGCCATCCACGAGGAGGTAATACGTCCCGGCGCGCTCCACCCGGGCCCGCAGCCGGTCCGTGTCCGCCAGGGCCACGTTCCCCCCGTTCGCATCCACCACCTGAGCCGACCACCGCCCGGCCCCCTCCGTCCGCACCGTGTAGACGTGCCCGGGCGCCCCCGTGAAGGAGAAGACCTCCACGTCCTCACGTGACTGGAGGGTGACTGGCACCGGGATGCCCGCCGTCACGGCCGTGGCGGTCTCCAGCGTGTCGCCATGCTCATCGGGGCCCAGGTCCTCGAAGCGGCAGGTGGAATCCACCGGGGTGACGCCCTCCGGACTCAGCACCACGAACCAGTCACGCTCGGACGTCGCAAGCAGGCTCACCGCGAGCGGCGCCCCTGACGAGCCCTGCGAGACCTCCGCGACCGCGCCGACAGAGGACAGCAGCATCACCTGAAGGAGCAGCCCGGGCGCCTGCTCGCAGATGAAGCGGTAGCCATGCCCCACCCGCGAGCGGAAGGTGAACACATCCACGTCAGCGGACGAGGCGAGCCTCACCGGGAACGGAGCGCCAGCGACCTCCCGCAGGAGGGTGGCTTCTTCCAACGTATCCCCGTGGTCGTCCACGCCCAGCGACATCAGGTGGTACGTGTAGTGCCCGTGTGAGCGCCCGCCAGAGACCTCGAAGTACCAGGTGCCCGCGGCGAGCGTGGGCAACCACAAGACCGTGGCGCCCTCCACATCGACAGGCATGTCCAGCGTGTTCCCAGCCGCGTCCAGCAACCGCACCCGGCACTCCGACAGGGTCAGCCGCGTGCATGAGAAGCGGTACATGCCGCGCTCCGCCACGGTGACGGCGAACACGTCCCGGTCCTTCAGCTCCTCGCGCAGGCCCTCTTCGATGCGGCCCTCGCGGGGCGACATGGGGAGCGTCAGCACCGTCGCGCTGTCGGGAGCGCCCCCATGGTCATCCGGCTGCTTGAAGGCGGCGACCGAGCACGTCAACCCCGCGGCATCTTCCCACGGTCCGCAGCGGCACATGGGCTGCCCCGCGTTGGAGAAGCAGGCGCCCGCGGTGCACCGCAGCCCCGCACAGGCCACCGCATCCCCAGGCACCTCCACGGTGTTGCACGAGGCCACTCCCAGGACGAGGAGCAGGACCACCGGCAGCGGCCCTGGGGGCCGGGTGGAGCGCCGTGCACGGGCCATGACGTTCCGCCCTCTCATCCCCTTCGTCAACACCATGCCGCAAGCATAGAACAGGGAGCGGGCAGCCTCCTCCAGGGCAAGGCCCGGCCCGGCGACCGTCGGACGCTGGACAACCTACCTGCGCCGTCGGGCCGTCGGGCCGCAGAGCGCGTGGGTGTAGGGTGCCGCATCAATGGCCATCAGCTTGCCGCACGAAAGTGTGCTCGCGGTGCCTGCCGGGGGGGACGCGCACTTCAGCCTCTCCAGCAGCGCGCGGGTGCTGGGAACTCTCCACCTGGGTCCTGGAGCCAACATCGCGCAAGGCGCGGTGGTGCGCTCGCATGACGGCGCCGTGCGGTTGGGCGCTGGCTCGGCCGTGTTGGAGAACGGTGTCATCATCGGGATGCCGCAGCACCCCGTCACGGTGGGAGAGCGCACCTTTCTCGACCACCGCAGCCTCGTGCTGGGCGCGGAGGTCGGCGCGCTCTGCGACGTAGGAGGCGGCTCCATCCTCATGCCCGGTGCGCGCATCGGCACCCGCTGCCTGCTAGGGGAAGGAACGCTCATTCCAGCGGGCACCGTGGTGCCGGACGACTCCGTCGTCGTGGGCCGCCCCGGTCGCATTCTCCGCCGAACCACCGCGGATGATTTGGAACGGCTCCGGAAGCGGCGCGGCGGAAGCCTCGACCTGCCGGGCCAACCACTCACCGCTTTCTCCGCGAGAGATCGCGCAGAGGACGCTCCCATGGGACAGCTCTATACGTTTCGCGACAAACACCCACTGGTGCACCCCACCGCTACCCTCTTCTCCTCGGCCGAGGTGACGGGGGACGTCATCATCGGCCCGGGCTGCATCATTGGCCCCGGGGTCAAAATCCTCGGGGACGGCAATGGCCCGGTGCGCATTGGCGCGGGCGTGCAAGTGCTGGCCAACACCGTGCTGCACCGGCTGTCGGACCACGCGCTGACGCTGGAGGACGGCGTCATCATCGGTCCGGGCTGCACGGTGCATGGCAGCCACGTGGGCGCGAACACCGTGGTGGAGCCGGGCGCCATCCTCTGTGACGGGACGCGGCTGGGACGCGGCAGCTTCGTGGGCGCGGGCAGCCTGGTGAAGCAGGGCAGCGCCTTCGCGGAGGGTGCGCACGTGGAGGGCTTCCCTGCGACGCAGACGGGCACGTTGGCGTCGCTGCCACCAGTGCCTCGCTGGGCGCTGCGGCCGGAAGACCTGCCGGGGCTGCGGCGCATCGGCTAACGCGGCCGAAGGCTCACCGCGGCCTGTCCGCGTGATTGAAGGCCGCCATCAGCGTGCCCATGGCATGGAACGCCAGTCCCATGCCCCAGCCGATGGCGGGGTACTGCACCCACCAGCTCGGCCCCGAAAACAGGTCGATGAGGGTGAGCCCGCCAATGACGATGGTGTAGCTCGTCGCATGTGACGCAAGGCCCATGTAGGCCCTGCGCATGCGGCGCTGCGCCTTGTCGCGTCCCGCGCGCGCGGAAATCACGCTCTCCACGGCGGCTTCGCTCACGCCCATCTCCCGGGCCATGGCGAGCAGGTCCTCCCGGGTGAGCGCGCGCTCCACGTCCTTGCCCGCGAGCGCGCGCGCCGTGGCCTCGCGAATGATGTCCGCGGCCTCGTTCTGGGAAAAGCTCGAAGGTGCGCCGCGCTGCCGGGTGTCCGCCATGGGACTGGGACGCTAGCGCGGCGTCTCCACCACGCAAAGAGAAGGAATCCCCCCACGCCCGTTCTCGCTGGCGACTCACCTGTCTTCTCAAACAGCGAAGGGGGAACTCATGCTTCGTGGCATTCGCAGGTCCATGTTCTGTGCGCTCGGCCTCATGGCCGCCGCGTGTGGTGGTGAAGCCTCACGCGCCCAGGTGGAGCCCCCCGTCCAGGTCGTCCCGGAGGCGTGGCTGGGCGAAGCCGCGGGCGCCGAGCTCCCGCACCTGGAGGCCCTGGGCGATGTCCGCATGCTGAAGGACGTGAACGCGGAGGCGTTGCACCGCGAAGCCTCGGCGCGCCAGGCCGCGGGAGCCACGCGCGCCGCGGCGGAGGCACCGACCCGACCGTCCACCGAGCGCTCCTTCATTGGCATCGACGTGAAGAACAACAAGGCCTACCGCCTGCGCACCGACGCGGCCAACCTGGGCCGCGTGGCGGAGGAGCTGGCGCGGCGCGGACTCAACGGCGCCTCGCGCGGCACGCTGGATGACGCCGCGCGACTGGAGCCGGTGAACGGTGATGAGGCCCTGACCTCCGGCGCGGTCTCCGGCCAGACGTGGAGCAACGGCGTGGACACGCGCGTCCGCATGGGCCTCACGAACGGCTATGCCACGAACTCGTGGCCCTATCGGACCATCGGCCACCTGAGCGCTGGATGCTCGGGTGCGCTCGTGGGCCGCCGCGTCGTCGTCACCGCCGCCCACTGCGTCGTCAGCGCGTACAGCGGGTGGAACCCCATCTTCAACACCTTCACCGCTCGCCGCGACGGCGCCACTGCGCCGTGGGGTGTCCAGGACGCCATCTGGTACTGGGTGCCGGAGGGCTACATCAACGGCTCCTGCAACAGCGTCGCCAGTTGCAACCGCCACGACGTCGCCATCATGGTGCTCGCGGACAACTTCCCGAACGGCCACCCGGGCTGGATGGGGCACTGGAACGCGTCCACGGACACGCTCAAGACGTGGTCCACGTACATGCGCGGCTACCCTGGCTGCGGCCACGTGGCGGCCCCCGCGAGCTGCACGGCGCGCACGCTGTACGGCGACGTCAACCTGTGCAAGACGGGCAACGCCTACAGCCCGGACGCGGACGGCTGGCACCAGGAAATCGAGATCGGCTGCGACGGCAGCCCGGGCCAGAGCGGCTCGCCCATCTACTCGTATGACGCGCCCGTCTCGGGGCCCGTCGTGGTGGGCCAGTACAACCAGTACTACTGCGACGCCGCGGCCTGCGCGGGCAACGCCTTCCCGAACAGGATGGGGCACCTGACGCCCTCGTGGAACAACTCCATCAGCTACTTCAAGTCGCTCTATCCCTGAGGAGCGCGCCGGCCCGCCAGTGACGGCTTCCGGGCGCTCCACTGCCCCCGGGGGCCGTTCCGCGTCGAGCGGCCCCGACAGAATAATGAGGCGCCCACGCACCTGGTGAGGACGATGCCTCCATCCGACGCCGCAACTCTCGGGAGCAGCCACCGGCAGCCCGCCAGCGAAACGCCCATCGGGTATCCCCTGGAGCATGACCACACGGTCCAGTTCTATGAGGACGAAGCCTTCGTCGTCGACATCGTCGAGGCCTACATCACGGGCGGGCTCGAACGCGGAGACCCGCTCATCCTCATCACCCAGGCGAGCCACCGTCAGCAGCTCATCGCGCGGCTGATGGCCGCGGGCGTGGACACCGAGGCGGTCATCGCGAGCGGTCAGCTCACCCTGCTCGACGCCCGCGAGACGCTGTCGCGCTTCATGGTGGGTGGACGCCCGGACTGGGAGCGCTTCCGCGAAGTCGTCGGCGCCGTGATTGAGCACAGCCTCGCGGCCGCGCGCCCCGGCGCCAAGGTCCGCGCCTACGGCGAGATGGTGGATGTCCTCTGCATGGATGGGATGCCGGACATGGCGGTGGCGCTGGAGGCGCTGTGGAATGACCTCAGCGTGCTGTACCCCCTGTCCCTGCTGTGCACCTACGCCATCGGCCACTTCGGCCAGGCGGCGCACGCGCAGCCCTTCCTCGACGTCTGCAAGGCCCACGCACACGTCCTCCCCACCGAGCGCTACACACGGCTCGAAGGCCCGGCGGGGCGCCTGCGCGAGGTCAGCCTCCTCCAGCAGCGCGCCCAGGCCTTGGAGGCGGAGGTCCAGCAGCGACAGCAGGCCGAGCAGGCCCTGCGCGAGGCGCTCCACCACCGGGATGAGTTCCTGGCCCTGGCCAGTCACGAGCTGAAGACGCCACTGACGGCGCTCCAGCTCCAGCTCCAATCACTCCCCTCCGCGGCGACGCGAAAGGATGGTGGCGGACGCCTGCTGGAGCGGCTGGACAAGGCCATCCGCCATACCGAGCGGCTCGCCACGCACATCGACGGGTTGCTCGACGCCTCCCGCATGGGAGAGGGCCAGGTGCCCTTGATGGTGGAGCCCCTCGACCTGTCGGGGCTCGTCCGGGAGACGGTCGCCCGCGCCAGGACTCCGGCGGCCGAGGCGGCCTGTCCCATCCACCTGACGGCGGACGTCCCTGTCGAAGGCGTGTGGGATTCGCTGCGGATTCAGCAGGTCGTGGGCAACCTCCTGGTCAACGCCTTCAAGTACGGCAAGGGCCGTCCCATCGAGGTGCGGGTGGAGGGCGCGCCGGACCACGCGCGCCTCTCCGTGAGAGACCACGGCATCGGCATTGCCCACGAGCACCAGGCGCGCATCTTCCAGCGCTTCGAACGCGCCGTTCCCTCGAGCGCCTTTGGAGGCCTGGGCCTGGGGCTCTACGCGGCCCGCCAGGTCGTGGTGGCGCACGGCGGCACCCTCCGCGTGGAGAGCGAGCCAGGCCAGGGCGCCACCTTCATCGTGGAACTGCCCTACCTTCCGCCGTAGCGCGGCGGCGGCCTCAAATCCAGAAGGCCATGTCGCGCTCGGTGTCCTCGGGCCCCGGGCCCTGGCCGCCCTCCCGCAGCCAGCGGCGATACGCCTCGATGTCGGCGTGGTGCAGGTCCGCCTCCGTGCCGGAGTAGACGCCGCCGCCTGGGCCGTCCAGCAGGGCCTCGCGCTGGATGTCCATGATGGCCACGTCCTGCCGGATGACCTGCCGCGTGTACCACCGCACCAGCGGCATCATGGCGCGCCCCACCAGCGCGCCGGGGACATCCACCGGCAACCGGTAGCTGATGGCCGTATAGACGAGGCTGTCCGTGGGCCCGATGGGCGTGCACTGCGAGTTGATGACGAAGCCGTGCTCGCCCCACAGGTAGTCCACGCGCGTGACGTTGGGGACGTAGAACTTGTCCGTGTGGAGCAGCGGCAGCCCGCGCGGGTTGAAGAGCCTGCCCAGGCCCGTGACGGTGTCCTGGGCCTGCTTGTACGTCACCAACACGCTGCCCGCCGTGCGCCGCACCGTGGCCGGCACCCGCTTGCTGGCGGGCCTGCGGAACCAACCTGGATGCACGAAGAGCGTGTGCGGCACGTCCATGAAGTTCTCGACGAGGTTCGTCACCCCGTTCGGGAAGCGCGTCACCATGAAGTAGACCGTCCACCCCGCCTGGCCCCAGCAAGGCACGCGGAACGGCGCGGCCCGCGCGGGCTCGGCGCCACCCATGTAGACGAAGACGAGGCCGTCCTGCTCCACTGTAGGGAAGCGCGTCAGGCGCCCCAGCGCGCAGGGCTCCGTCGCCAGCCCTTCCCGCGCGCAGGCGTTGGCGTCGAGCAACTCGCTTCGCTGCGAGGGCCCCAACGAGGGGACTTCCACCACGGCGCCCGACGCGTCGTAGACCCAGCCGTGATACGGGCAGCCGATGCGGCCGTCGAAGACCGCACCCCGGGACAGCCGCGCGTTGCGGTGCAGGCACCGGTCCCGGAGCGCGGTGGGCTGCCCGTGCGCGTCACGGAAGAGGACCACGCCCGTGCCGAAGAGGGTCCGCGCCAGGGGCTGGCCGGGCTTCAGCTCGGTGGAGAGACACGCGACGTACCAGAAGTCCTTCAGCGCGCCACAGCGCGTGAGGTCGGCTTCGGCCGCCAGGTCCACGTTGGGGGCGGGCGAGGTGTCGCGCGGATGCAGGCGCAGCGGCGGTCTCATGGAGCAACTCCGGAGAAATGGTCCGACCAGCCCGTCAGGCGGTGCAGGTCCACGGGCTTGATGTCGCCCGCGCGCTGGCCCAGCGCGACGCAGCGGGCCTCGTAGCGGCGCGCCCCGTCCTCCACGCGCACGGCGCGCACCGGGCCGAGCTGCCCCAGCTCCCGCGCGTAGCGATAGTGGTGTCCCTCACAGAGGGCGTGCTCCACGGCCTCCGCGGCGGCGGTGAGCCGAGAGGCGGGGGCGCCCGTCTCCAGGAACAAGACGTAGGCTGGCGCCGGACTCCACTCGGGCGCCAGCATGGCGAAGCCGGGCCGCGCGCCGTCAAAGAAATCCGGAAGCACGGCATCCAGCACGGCCCCCGCGCGCGTGGCGGCGAGCTTCTCGCCCACCAAATCGCTGACGGCATCCGCCCGGCCGACAAAGCGCAGGCAGGGCGTCGCGTGCTGGAAGCCCTCCACGCGGACCAGGTCGCCCAGGCGGTAGCGCAGCAGGCCGCCCGAGGTGGACAACAGCACCGTGTACGTGCGGCCCCGCTCCAGCTCGTGCGCGAGGCGAGGCCGCGCGGTGGGGTGCTCGCCGTCGATGAACTCGAAGAAGTGGCTGCGCACCGCGAGCACGGGAGCGGGCGCATCGAAGAGGGGCACGGTGACGACGCCCTCGGTGGCCAGCAGTCCCTTGCCCTGCACCTCCACGCCTGGGAAGCGGCGACACGCGGCGGGGAGCGCGTGAGCGGCCTGTGCGTCCGTCCACATGCTGAGCAGCGACAGCCGAGGCCACAGCGCGCGGGCGCTCCCGTCACCACGCAGCACCTCGCGCAGCAGCGAGGCCCGCTCCGGGCGCGGAGAGAAGCGCATCCGAGCCAACACCGTCCGCAGCGCGGCTTCATCGGGTGCGGCGCCGGACGAAGGCGGCCGACAGCGCCCTCGCGACAGGTCATCTGCCAGTCGCTCCCCGTGCCGCTCCAACGCGTCCATGAGGAGCGTGAGGAAGCTGGGGTTCCACACGCTGAGGAGCGCCAGGTCCTCGCGCGCGACAAGGTGCCAGAGCGTCACGTAGCGGCAGGACTCCACGTCCGGAAGAGCCCCCACGTCCCCAGGCACCGCGAAGATGCGCGACAGCAAGGGGCGCAGCACGCGCGAGAAGTAGGCGCTGTCCTCCGCGCTGCCCACGGGAATGCCGCCCGCCGTGCGGACCTGCCTTCGCGCCAGCGGGGAGATGGACCAGTAGCTGGCGCCCTCGCGCAGCGCGGGCCGGCGGTGGAGCAACTCGAAGAGCATGGGGGCCAGGGCGCGCTGGAACTCGGCCAGGAGGCCGCGCGTCATGGGCACCCGCTTGCTGGCGCCCGAGGAGCCGCCAGAGAGCTCGAAGCGCAGCACCGGCTCACGCGTGAGCACACGGGCCTCGCCCGCGGCGATGCGCTCCACGTCCGGAGCCAGCGCGTCCGGTGTCACCCATGGCACGGCGTCCTGGAAGTCACGGGCGGCGCGGATGCGGTGGAAGCCAGGGAGGCGCGCCGCCTGCACGCTTCCCGCGGCCGAACAGAGCACCCGCCGCAGACACTCCGCCTGCGCGGCCTCGGGGTGGCGCAAGGCCCGGTGGAAGCGCAGCGCGGAGGGAGCGAGCACGGCCCGCAGCCCCTCCAGCGGCAAGGAGGAAGCGCTCACGCCGGCCTCACGTCCTCACGCGGGCGCCCGCGTATCTCAACCCGCGCCGGGCCCAGCCCCGAAGCTGCCCGGACACGCTCCGCCCCAGCGCCAGGAAGAGGTCCCACCAGCGAATCTCCACCAGGCACACCAGCTCCTCGCCCTCGCCATGACGCGGGTTGCGCTCGGCGAAGAAGGCGATGTCGGGGTGCTGGGCCGCCGCGCGGTCGATGGGCGCGACGCCATCCCGCACGCGATAGTGCGCGCCCTGGAAGCGAAGCGTGCCCCGCGCCGCGTCGTACTGCGCGCCGAACCAGCGGGCGGCCAGCGCGCGCAGGAAGTCGGCGCGGCCAGGCGGCGGCGTCCAGTCCCGCCGAGGCATCGTCCTGGGGAAGTAGTTCACCGCGAGCAGGTACGTCTTGAAGCCGGCGCTCAACAGCAGCCAGTGCACCGGCCGAAGGGGATGACGGAGCTTGCGCGACAACACGAAGCGCCCGAAGCACACCTGCAACACCTTGTGTCCCCACCAGTCGGGGTGGATGACCGTGTCGCCCGAATACACCACCTCCACCCGCTGCCCGCCCGCGAGCTCCTCGGCGACGCGCAGCGTGCTGAAGCCCACCAGCTCCCCACCTCGCCGCGTGTGGAGGAGGATGACGTACTGCTTGGCCTCCAGGTCCTCCGCGAACCGCTCCGGCGACACGCCCGTGTAGCAGCGCTGCATCAGCGCCAGCATCCGCCCACGCTGCGCGTCCGTGAGCGCTTCACGCCGCACCGTCGAGCCCTTGAGCGGCGACATCATGGCCGGGCACGCCCCTGCAACACCTCCGCGTCAGGAGGCTGCCGAAGCTCCTGCGTGCGGTCCGGCGTCAGCGACACCTCCTGCACGTCCCCTCCGTACCAGTGCACCCGCGCCGTCACGGGCCCCGAGTACCGGCCCAGCCCGAAGTGCAGCCGGGCGTCCGCCGACGCGGAGAAGCCGCCCATCAAGCCCACCTCCCGCACCTGCTCCACCTGCTTCCCCGCCTCCTCGTAGGTGACGACCACCCGGGTGCCCACCGCGCTCCGGTGCGTGCGTCCCCCGTGGCCCACCAACGTGAGCCCCACGAAGCGCGCACCCTGGCGCCCCTCCGAGCGCAGCGTGTTGCGATACAGCGACACCGGCCCGTGCTGGTTGGTGATGAGCGCGTCCAGGTCGCCGTCCCCATCCAGGTCCGACAGGAGCACGCCTCGCGAGTTGTCCGGGTCGTCCAGCCCCAGCTCGCGCGCCAGGTCCACGAAGTGGCCGGGCTTCGCGTCACCCAGGTTGAGATACGCGCGGCGCGCTTCATTCGGGTAGATGGTGCGGCCCCGGATGTCGCCCCACTTGTCCGCGAACGTGTGGACCTCCGGGCCGGACTGCATCAGCTTGTGGTTGACGTACCAGTAGTCCTTGCGCTGGCCGTCGGGGATGCGCCACCGCGCCGCGTCCAGGCGGTCATCCACCATGCCATTGGCCTGCACCAGGTCTGGCCAGCCATCGTTGTCCAGGTCTCCCGCCGCCGCGCCCCACCCGAAGCGCCGCTCGTTGAGCGCGCCGCGGAAGGTGGCCTCGTCCCGGAACGCTGGCGTGAAGGCGTCCTTCCCGGGGCCTACCATCCACAGCAGGCTGCCCTCCGCCTGGAGCGAGTGGTGGACGTTGGAGACGTACAGGTCCAACCAGCCATTGCGGTCGAAGTCCGCCACGGAGGCGTTCATGCCCTTGTACGTGTCCTTCCCAATCTCACCGAAGAGCCGGCCCGCGACGCGGCGGAAGTGCGTGCCGCCCTCGTTGAGGTAGACGTCGTCCGGTCCGAAGTCGTTGGCCACGTACAGGTCCGTCCACCCGTCGCGGTTGAAGTCCACCGTGCTCACCGCCAGCGACCAGTGCGTCTGCGGCATGCCCATGGCTGCGATGTCCACCTTCTCGAAGGTGCCGTCACCCCGGCCCCGGTAGAGCGCGTTGAGCCCGCCGTTGGCCGCGTTGTGCCAGCCGTCATGCATGAAGCGGAACATGCGGCGGTCTTCAGCGTGCTCGGGCTCGGGCAGACGGAAAAGGTTGAGCGGCACCGGAGGCGCGTAGCCCGGCAGGTGCGTGGTCATCACGTTGAGGACGAACAGGTCCAGGTGCCCATCCCGGTCATAGTCGAGGAAGGTGAGGCCCAGGCTCACCGCGTGGTCCGCCACGCCCGCGGCCTCCGTCACGTCCTCGAAGCCCGCGGTGCCCGTCTCCCGCAGCGTGTTGCGCAGCAGCCGGACGGGCCCGAAGGCCACCGCCACGGCGAGGTCCAGGTCGCCGTCGCCATCCCAGTCCACGAAGGTGCCGCCGCCCGGCAGCCCCTCTTCCCTGTAGCGCGTGGTGAAGCGCTCCAGCGCGGGCACGGGCACCCGCTCGAAGCGCAGGTCGCCCAGGTTGCGATAGAGGACCGCGTGGTCCTCGGGCCGCGCCAGCGGGTGCGTGAGGAACAGGTCCGGCCGGCCATCCCCATCGTAGTCCCCCACGGCGACGGCATCCCCCACCGCCACCAGCCACTTCGCGACGTGCTCCAGCCGAGGGTCCAGTTCCTCGAGCGTGTTGCCCATGGTGGAGCCGAGCCCCGCGGCGCGCGCATCCACGCGCTCCATGCGGAAGTCCAGCGGCGGGGTCCGGACTCCGGGCGTGGCGGCCAGGGTGTAGCCACCCACCATGAGGCCACCCAGCCCGCCCACCACCGCGGCGCGCTTCAGCCAACCGGAGGACACCAGCGTGCGCAGTGACTCGCGCCCTCCGCGCTGCCAGGCGGCGCGCGCGTGGACGAACAGGAAGCGGACCGCGGCGCACGTGAGGGCCGCATAGAAGAACGTGTAGACGCTCTCCTTGAAGTGCAGCACCAGGTCCACCAGCGTCACCGCCAGCGCCAGCAGTATCTGCCCGCGCCGCGTGCCCGGAGACGTGGCCGGGTCGGTGAGCATGTAGAAGACGAAGATGAAGAACGACGGCGCACCCAGCGTGCCGAGGAAGAGGACCTCTGGCGGCAGGTGATGCCGGAGCACGTAGGCGCGCAGCGCCGTCTGGAGCGCATAGAAGCCGAGGAAGCTGACCACCAGCCACCCGCGCCCCACCCGGAAGAAGAAGAGCACGAGCGCCGCCATGAGGATGAAGGCGGAGAGGGCCACCTCGCCGTTGGCCCACTGGTAGGCGGGCGCGGCGGTGATGAGCTCCCGGGTGAAGAGCAGCGACATGGCCACGCCGAACATCGACGGGTTGAAGACGTGGCGGCCCTGGAAGGTGAGCACGTACTTCGAGCCGATGGCGATCCACACCGGCAGGAGGAGCAGCCAGCTCGAATGCGAGTAGTTGAGCAGCAGCGCCAGCGAGCAGCAGGAGATGTACGCGCTCAGGGGCACGACCTTCTGCCGCTTCAGCCCCCAGCCCAGCGCGACGTCCAGCACGCTGCCCGTCACCACGATGGTGGCCATCTGCCACGGGTTGCGGTTGAAGCCGAAGAAGGTGAAGCCGAGCACACCGTAGAGCGTCAGCAAAAAGGCGAAGGGCAGGCGCGGGTCGTTCCAGCGAGGCCAGACCCAGCCCCAGCGCTCGACGCGGGGCGCCGTGTGCAGCGGGATGTACACCTGTGCAGCCGGGCTCACCCCGGGACCAACGCTCATCGAAGCCCGCCTCCCACCAAGGCGCGTCGCCGCGCGCGTGCGGAGCGTGCCCCGTGGAGCGCGCGCTGTCCATTCAGGTCAGGGGCTTGCATGAGCCCCTCCTGTCCGTGCATCCATGCCATGCCCAGGGCGTTGCAAACTCCGGGCGCAGGTCCTCCAGCGCGCACCTTCCGATGCCCTCTCCGCACACCCGAGCCCTCCTCGCCATCCTGGCCGCTGTCTGCATCGTGGCGGCGGGCGCGTTCCGCCACGCGCAGAACGTGAAGGGCTCGCGAGGCGGACGCATCTCCGGCCCCAAGCTGGCGTGGCTCTTCTACGCGGTGTTCTTGTGGTTCCTCGCGTGCCCGCTGGTGGCGCTGGACGCGGCGGTGCCGGAGGAGGCGCGAGGCGTGCTTGGCGCGTTCGCCGCCTTCATGTGGCTGCGAGGCGTGGCGGAGCTGTACCTGCTCTACGGCATGAAGCGCTGGCGGCCCCCATATGGCGTGGCCCACGACGTCGCGTGCATCGCGCTGGTGCTCGGAGGCCTGTACTGGGGCCGGGCGCGGTGGCTGGGCGTGCTCGGCCCCGAGGACCTGTGGGCCCTGGCCTTCCTGGGCCTGGTGCTCGTGAGCCTGATTGTCGAGGTCGCCTACGCGGCCCTGTTCTTCCACGCCGTGGAGGGCCGCACCACGGGCGAGGACGGCATCTGGTTCGCGGACGAAGCGCAGACCCGGTTCCGCCGCATCAACCGGCTGACCCTGGCGCTCAACGTGCCCCTCTACGCGGGGCTGGCCGGCCTGCTGGTGGTGGGGGCGTGGTAGGCGAAGTGACGGCACGCGCGGAACAACCCGAGGCATGACTGCTACACTGCGCCTCCGCGCTGGCGCTGCCGGACCTCCTGCCCGCCGATTCGAAAAGCCATGGGACACCCCACCCTTGAGAACGAGACCCCCTTCGCCTTCGACATGATGGGCCTCGCCGACGAGGACGGGAGTCCTCTGCTGCTGCTCGTCGTGAAGGCCACATATGCCATCGGGCCCTCCGGGCTGAAGCTCGCGGACGAGCAGGTGCCCGTGACGTGGAGCGGTGAGTCCTGGGGCAAGCCCGGCGAGTCCAGCGACAAACACGAACCCGAGAGCGCCTTCATCAAGCTTGCCACGGACGTGGCGCTGATTGGCCATGCCTACCCGCCCCAGAAAGGCGCCACGGAGGCGCTGGTGGCGCTTCAGGTCGGGCCACTGAAGAAGGCCGTGCGCGTCGTGGGCGAGCGGACCTGGTTCAAGAGCATGGGGCACGTCACCGCCACCAGGCCGCTCCCCTTCGACAAAATCCCGCTCACGTGGGAGCGCGCCTTCGGCGGCTGGGACAGGACGGACGCCGCGAAGCCCTCCTTCGAGGCGCGCAACCCCGTGGGCGTGGGCTTCCGCGCCAGTCCTCGCCACTTCGAGGAGGGACTGAAGCTGCCCAACCTGGAGGACCCCGCCACGGAGCCCCTGCGTGATTTCGGCCAGAAGGTGGTGCCCGCTGGCTTCGGCTTCATCTCCCCGCACTGGCAACCTCGCGCCAGGTACGGCGGCACCTACGACGAGGCCTGGAGCAAGACGCGCAAGCCCATGCTGCCGAAGGACTTCGACCGGCGATTCTTCAACGCCGCCGCGCCGGGCCTCATCGCCCCTGGCTACCTGAAGGGGGACGAGCCGGTCATCATCGCCGGCGTCTCGCCCAAGGGGCGCCTGTCCTTCGCGCTCCCCGGCCAGTCCGCGCCGGTCGTCACCGTGGCGCTCGCGGGCGGCGAGGACGCGACACCCCCCATGCACCTGGACACCGTGACCCTGGACACCGACGAAGAGCAGGTGACGCTCCTCTGGCGTGGACACGTTGCCTTGGGAGAGGGTCTCCACGAGGTGCGGGGCCTGAAGGTCACCGCCCAGGGTGTGAGCGCGCCCAAGGCGGCCTGAGCGGAGCCAGTGTAGGGGCATGTATCCAGCAGCGCAGCCGCGCTCCGGCTGCGCGGCTGCTCGACTCGCACCGCGTGGCCCCTGCCGGGGTACTCTGCTCCCCTGGAGGTGGTTGGCATGCCCGTCAATACCGGTGTGAACAAGATGTCCGTGGTGACGAAGGACAGCGGCGGCGTCACCGTCGCCTTCCCGGACGTGTGCAAGACGCCCAGCCCGGCTGGCCCCGTGCCCATCCCCTACCCCAACGTGGCCCAGTCCTCCGACACCGACAAGGGCACGAAGAAGGTCTCCGTGGCCGGCAACCCGGTCTGCGTGAAGGACTCCAACTTCAAGACGAGCACCGGCGACGAGGCCGGCACCGCGGGCGGCGGCGTGGTCTCCGGCAAGACGAAGGGCAAGGCGGAGTTCGTCAACTTCTCCTTCGACGTGAAGTTCGAAGGAAAGAACGTGGCCCGCGCCTTCGACCTGATGCTCCACAACGACAAGAACACGCCGCCGTTCCCCGTCATGCAAGGTCCTGTCATCGCGATGGGGAAGAGCGATGAGGCTCCCAAATGCGCGGTGTGCGACAAGGACCTGTAGGCCTATTACAGCTCGGCCAAGGAAGACCGCCGCAGGGGCACCTGCCCTTCCGGGGCAAAGCTGATGCCAAGCGGCCAGGACTCCAGCACCGCCGTCGAAGGCATCACGAACCCATGCACCTCCGAACAGACATCATCCTGAACTGGGGCCGGTACGAGGAGCACCTTGATGAGGCCGCCTTCCAATGGGGACAATGGGAACGGACTCTCACTGCCTCTGACCAACTTCTATTGGAAGCCGCTGAAGCCGAAGAACAACTCCTGGCGAGATTGGACGCACTCGTCCTTGGAGGTGAACGCGTGGCCATCCGGCTTCTCGAGCCCGCGCTGGCGTCGGACGAACCCGAACGTCTTTCCACTGCTGTCTTCACGCTCCTTGGCGGAGACTGGAGCAAAAGCGCAGATGCGGTCCTGACTCTCGTCGAAAATGCCACGCCCACCGCCCTTGAGGCAGTCCGGCGTGCACTTGAAGTACTAGAGCCACAGACACTCCCCGCCTGGCTGCCATCTCTTCTGGACAAGGCTCCCCCTCTTCAGGCTCTCGCCCTGAGCGCGATGGGTACACACTTGATAGCCCCTCCCGCGCCACTAGCTCGTTGGGTTACAGCGAAAGAAACGTCCGTAGCAACAGCCGCATTGCAGGCAGCAACACGTCTTCGGACACGCATCGAGTGGCCGTTGCTGAAGCAGGCCATTTCATCACATGAGCCGCAGACACGTGACGCAGCCCTGATAGCCGCCCTTCTTTCCGGCCATACAGAAACCTGGAGAATCTGCCGCGACATGGTCGTCGCTCGGCACCCAGGCCAGACACTGCCGCTCCTGCTGCTCTCACTAGGAGCAGGCCCAAGCGGGTCAACCCTTCTCAGCCCCTTGGCCGACGAGCCTCAATCGCGTGCGGATGCAGTCTGGGCATTGGGGTTCAACGGGTATGTGACCGCAGCAGAGACCTGCTTGAAGTATCTCGACGATGACAACGTCGCCCCCCTGGCAGCGGAAGCATTCTCCGCCATCACAGGGCTGGTTCTGGCCAAGCCATTTGTCGAGGACAAGGCTGAGAGCGAAGACGAAGCCTCGGATGAGGGAAATGGAACTGCGCCAACCATCCATCGCCCTCCTGGAACTGGCCTCCCTCGACCATCCACAGACGACATCCGTGGATGGTGGGCCAAGAATCAGAAGCAATTCAATCCGGCCGTACGATATCTTCGAGGGCAGCCATGGACGCCTGCTGCCTTCCTGCAGGGATTGTGGGCAGAACCGATGCGAAGGCGACATGTCTTGGCACTGGAAGCAACGCTCCGCAGTCAGGGTGCATTTCAGCTCCAGACCCAGGCATTCACCCGTCGCCAGTTCATCGGACTGACCTCGCTACGAGAGGCCCCGCCCACGCTCACCTCGCGTCCCTTGGCCGAGGGGCTTTTTTCATGATAGCGCGTGACCTTCAGTCGCATTCCCCTGCCGCCATTGCCATCACAGGGCTGGGGCTGACGTCGTCGCTCGGAATCGACGTGGTGGCAAGCTGTGCATCAGCACGCGCGGGCGTAACCCAGTGGACACAGCTCGACATTGAGGAGCCGGATCTCGATACGTTGGAGAGCATTCCACTGAAGGGGCACTCTGTCCGAGGCCTCACAGATGGTTTTGACGGCGTCGCGCGTCTGGCACGACTTGGGGACGCGGCGCTGGACGACTTGATTCGCTACTCAGGGCTGAAGCAGGCGTCGCATGCTCGCATGGGGTTCTTCCTGTGCCTCCCTGGCCACTTCTATTCGACCTCACAATGTCAGTTCGAACTCCTCGGACAAGGTCCTGCAGCAGAGGACGTCGCGAAAGAAGCCCTTCGGGCACATTTCGAGCGCCAAAAGCTGTTCCAATCCAAGCTGGAGCAAAGTCTGGTTCCAGCATTACTCCAATGGAACGGACTGGACATCCCGTTCGAACTGCGCACCACTTTCCATGGTGGCCCCGCTGTTTTCGCGCGAGCCGTTGAGCAAGCCGTCAACCTGCTCCGCTCTCGTAAAATCGACCGATGCATCGTAGGAGGTATCGACTCATACGTGCATGGCAGCGCATTGGCAGACGCTCACACGCTGGGACTCCTCAGAACAGAGGAGAAGCCCTCCGGGTTCTTCCCAGGAGAGGCCGCGTCATTCATCTTGCTGGAACGCATGGATGCCGCTCGACTCCGGGGAGCGCGAATCGAGGGGTTTCTGGGTTCATCCGCGATGGCCGCGGAAGATTTTGACCGCTTTTCGGGCGTCCCTCCCCAAGGCATCGCGCTAGCAACCGCCACGGAAGAATGCTTCCGATTGGAGCAGAGACGCCCAGGACTCATCATCGTCAATATCAATGGTGACGAGTTCCGGGCTCGGGACTTTGGCACCGCGCTCGTACGATTGAGAGGAACCATCCTCCCCGAAGAATCCTGGCAGTGGTTTCCGCCCGCTTCCTTTGGAGAAATAGGAGTAGCGACCGGCGCTGCGTCCATATGTCTTGCTGTTCGCGGCTTCGTCCGCGGCTACGCTCCCAGCCACAGTGCGATCGTAATGCTCCTAGGAGACGATGAAGCCCGCGGCGCCATGTTCGTCGGGGCCCCATCAACTCCGGTCAATCGGACAAGGCCATACCATGGACATGCGTGAAGCTCAGCGTCAAGCCTTTGAGCAGTACCAAAAGAAGGCCGCAGCCGCGAACCAGGCCAAGAGCAAAGCCGAAGAGGCTCGAAAAACAGCCAACCAGGCTCCGGATTCAGAGAAACTGGAGAACGCGGCCTCGAAAGCAGAGTCGTCAGCCGAAACAAAGGAAAAGGAACGGCACCTGTCGAAGCTCAGCACCAAGGACAGCCATCAGCCTGGTGAGGACAACGGCTGCGTCACACGATGCATCTGGGTATATCGGAAGCCGCCCGACTTTCGTCCACGCTGTTTGTATGCGGGGCACAACCACAAAGAAAACGCCATCAAGTATCACGTCGCCAACGACAGCAGTTGGTACAATCTCAGCTTCGACCGCAGCGGCGGGCGCGCTCGTAAAAGGATTGAGACGCAAGCCAAGGTCATCAACCTCAACAGGAAAGCAGCCAAGAACAACCCCATCCTCACTCCAGGGGCCTGGGACATGGCTATGTCTGGCGCCAACTTCTGGTCCGCCAGCACGAAACCCTGGGCGCATGAGGCTCACCACATCATTCCGACAGACGTACTCTACCAGTCCTTCAAAGAGGACATGAGCCTGCTTCAACAGCTCAAATACAACATCAACAAGGGAATCAACACCATCATTCTTCCGACCCAGCGCGAATACGGAAAAATATACCTCCTCCCTGCTCATACAAACAGCCATCCGGGCTTCAGCAAGAAGGTCAAGAAGCGCATCAACTCCGTCAGAAGCGGTGCGGCTGAACAACAATCGAAACCCGACGGGCACCCCGAAATGTCCGAGACCAAGAACAAGCCATGGAAGTCTCAATTGGAGCAACATTCCAAGCAGCTTCGCAAGGACTTGCGCAAGGAGGGAATCCGCCTGGGGCTTGATTTGGAGGCGTCCAACACACTGGATGATGTATGGAGCCCCAAGTCAAGCAGTGCCGCCTCAATCTAGCTGTCAGTCCCCCTCCTCTTAAAGCTCTCTTTCTCCAAACATACCGTAGCCTGTCATGATCGAAGCCACCTATCAGTATTTCATCGTCACTGAAATCGAGAGCGACGAGAGTTGCCTCATCGACGAACTGCCCAGGCCCTTGGACAAGAAGTTCTGGATGGCCACCAAGGGCGTTCGAATGGACAATGAATACACTTATGGGGTACGCCTCAAGATGTCCAGGGATGGTGGTCTGGGTATCCCCGACTACATCCCCAACACCCTCCTGCTCCCCATGGTCTCCGCCAAGCTCAAGTCGTTGCTTGAGAAAGAGGCCGGCGTGGAAATCGAATTCCTTCCGTTCTCGCTCTACAACCACAAGGGACGGGTGGCGGCAGAGGCTTGCTTCATTGTCAATGTCATTGGCACTCACGAGTGTGTAGATACAGCGAAGACCCGGGGAGAGAAGTCCATCATCTCTCCTGGCCAGTTCGAGGCCTTGTCCCAACTCGCTCTCGACTCAACCAAGGTTCCCTCCAACGCGAAGCTGTTCCGGGTCAACGTCTTCCCCCGAGCACTCATCATTCGCGATGATCTCCGCGTAGTCCTTGAGCGAGAGGGCATCACCGGCATTCGATACGTCGCCATGGGGGAGCGCTACCAGCTCCTGTAGAGCTGCGTGTGAACCGGACCATGGACTTGGAAACCATTCGCTTGAATGCACATTCCGCGCTGACTGACGCATTGAGGAGCATTGCTATACAGGGTGTGGCCGAGCGCTCCGGGAAGGCCTATGATGTCGCCGCGCTGATGTACCACCGGCTGGCGCTCTGCGAACTCCTTGCCGAACTTCGGAGCGATCGCTTCCAGGTCCTCCTCTGCAAGTCTGCCCTCGTGCGCCTCGTCGCGATGCGGCTCACGGTAGCTGGGCGTACTTTCCATCCACTCACAATGTGCGCGAGCAAGAACTTCTCATTTGTCGATGCCATAACGGCAGGCCAGCTTGACCTGGCGGTGACTCTGGCTCGGCTGATGCCTGACCGTCACGATCCTCAGTGGGAATACGAAGACGACTTCTTGTTGCATCGCTTCATGCACAAGCGCCTGTTGCATCTCCACGCGCGCGAGGAGCATGACCTGCATCCCCTCCTTGCGCGCTGGGAACAGGTGGTTGGCGGCGAACATGCGCCGTATCTTGAAGCCTGTCAGATGCTCCTGAAGCATGACGCAGACGGGTTTCATGATGCCCTGATTGCCGTCATCGAGGAACGTGGTCGGCAGTTCAAGGAAAAGGGTGCCTATCCAGAGGAGGCAAGACGCACGGATGGCGCGCTCTTCATGAATGGCTTCGCGCTGTTGAGGTTGGCGGAGTTGGACGGACTCGCCACTCAGCGGGAGTACCCCAACATCCCTAGATTTGCCCGGCTGCCCGTATCCAAACTACCATTGTCTCCGGACGCATGGAAGACACCGACCGAAGCGCTGCCGTCATAGCGGTGGGCGTCATCCCCTGCACAGCCGGGGTGAGGTTTGGAGGGAGGCCGAGACGGACGAGGCACACCGGCGTCCAGTTGCGAGCATCGCGACTCCAGTGCTCGGGATGATGTTCTTTTGCGTGTTGGCATGCCTCGCAGCGTCGAGCCAGCAGCGCGTGCTCGCGGCCGAAGAGCCTGTCGTCAGGTGTGACGAATCGGATGGCGCAGTGGCGGTGCGCGGTGTTGTACCCAGCCGCGGAGGAGCGTGCGGAACATCCAAAACCCCTGCCTCCTCTTGGAGAACAACTCCACGCCTTTTCAAATCGGACACGCCAGGACATCCGGGAAGTTGGCGTCATGGAATCTGGCGCTCACCTCAATAGTCTTTTCGAACTACTCGACTCACGGTAACTGCCCCATGCCATCCTTCTTCATCCTTTCGACTGTTCGGGAGCCGAAGAATTGCGTCATCAACGAAGAGCCCGAATCGATCCGCGCCACGAACTGGCGTATCAGTCGCGGCTTGCGCATGGACGAGCGGTTCCCCTCGGACGTGGTGCTCGAGATGGATGGGGAGAACAAGGGGCTTGTGACCCCAGATCTCATTGCGAACACCGTGCAGTTCGCCATCGTCTCCAACCGGCTCAAGCAATTGCTCGCTGAGCATTCCGCCGCTCACATCGAGTTCCTCCCCGTCTCCATCGCCAATCACAAAGGCCGGATTGCAGCCAAGGACTTCTTCGTCGCGAACGTGCTCGACCAGCACGACTGCATTGACCTGGAGCGAAGCGATGTAGAACAGCTTGGCTTGGAGCCAGAAATTCTTTCTGGCCTGTTCCGGCTTCATGTCCTCGAAGACCGGATTCCTCCCGAAGCGAAACTCTTTCGCCTCAAATCCATGCCTTCCGTCATTCTCATTCGTGGCGACCTGCGTGCGGTTATTGATGCAGCGGGAATCACGGGCGTGAAGTACATTGGCATGGGCGACCGCTGCCGCATTTACTGAGCCAATCCTCCGACATGTTCTCCGATACGCTGTTGACGCGCACCCTGTTTGAGCCGTGCCCGCTGATGTAGCAGGCGGTCAGGAGGATGGTGGAGAAGGTGCGTGAGCACTCTCATGTACGGGCGCCAGCAGCCACTGAGGAATGAGCACCGGGACACCCTCAGCCCGCAGTGCGGTGGCAGCGGTTGTCGTCGTAGAGCCAGACGGGCAGTTGGGCGAGGACGTGTGAGGTCGAGGGCAGTTCGCTGACGTAGGCGTAGTCGCGCATGAGGTCTTCAGGCCATGCCGTTGCAATGGGGCAAGTGGCCACTCGCACCGCGTGGCCCCACTGGGGTATCCTGCTCCCCTGGAGGTGGTTGGCATGCCCGTCAATACCGGTGTGAACAAGATGTCCGTGGTGACGAAGGACAGCGGCGGCGTCACCGTCGCCTTCCCGGACGTGTGCAAGACGCCCAGCCCGGCTGGCCCCGTGCCCATCCCCTACCCCAACGTGGCCCAGTCCTCCGACACCGACAAGGGCACGAAGAAGGTCTCCGTGGCCGGCAACCCGGTCTGCGTGAAGGACTCCAACTTCAAGACGAGCACCGGCGACGAGGCCGGCACCGCGGGCGGCGGCGTGGTCTCCGGCAAGACGAAGGGCAAGGCGGAGTTCGTCAACTTCTCCTTCGACGTGAAGTTCGAAGGAAAGAACGTGGCCCGCGCCTTCGACCTGATGCTCCACAACGACAAGAACACGCCGCCGTTCCCCGTCATGCAGGGCCCTGTCATCGCCATGGGTGGAAGCGAAGGCAAGCCCAAGTGCCTCGTCTGCGACAAAGAGGTCTGACCCTCCGAGCCCGACCATGGCCAAACGTGATGGACGGTTGTTGCGCTGGGATATCCATGAAACGCACCTCGACGAGGCCGCGTTCCGATGGAGCCAGTGGGAGCAAGCCCTCGACGCTCCCGATTTCACCCTGGCCGACGTCGCGGAGCTGGAGGAACAGCTCGCGGCCCACGTGGATGGGCTGGTACTGGGAGGAGCGCCGGTTGCCCGGCGGCTGCTCGAGCCCGCGCTCACGTCCGAAGAGCCAGAGCGCATCGTCGCAGCCACCCTGGCGCTCCTTGGAAGCGATGCGCCGACTGGGCCCGCCGCGCTCCTGGCCGCGCTTGCCGAGGCGGAGCCCCCCACGCTCACGCCGCTCCAACGCGCCTTCGAACTCAACTGCCCGCCCGACCTCGGCGCAGGGCTGTCGTCGCTGTTGAAGCAGGGCGACACCCGCCCCGAGCTCCAGGCGCTCGCCCTGGACACGCTCGGCGCACAAGGCCTTGTCGACGCTCCGCTGTGCCAGCCATTCGTCACACATCCGCATCCCCTGGTCGCCGCCGCCGCGCTGCGAGCCGCCAGCCGCAGCCGGGTGGCGGTTGAGCCCACCGCGATTCAACGCGCGCTGGAGTCCAATGATCCGCTGCTTCGGGAGGCCGCCATCGCCGCCGGCCTCCAGGCGGGGCACCGGAACGCATGGGCCACTTGCCAGGCTGCCGCGGAGCCTCAAGGGCGTGGAGGCCGGCTGCCTCTGCTCGCGCTGGCCCTGAATGGCGACGAGCGTGACCTCAAGGTCCTCCTGGGGCTGCTCTCCGTGGAGCCGCGCCGGCCTGACGTCTTGTGGGCGCTTGGCTTCTCTGGACGGCTGGCGGCCGCGGACGCCTGCTTGGAGCAGCTGCACGACAAGGCCACGGCCGCGCTCGCGGGCGAGGCCTTCAGCGCCATCACGGGACTCCGCATCGAAGGGCCATTCGTCAGGCCCCCAGAAGAAGAGCCCGAGGAGCCCGCGCCCCTGGAGTCCGAGGATCTGGATGCGGACCTCAAGCTCAAGCCCGAGGACGCGCTGCCCGTTCCTCACGCGGAGCGGGTCGCGGCCTGGTGGCAGGAGAACCGGCCCCGGTTCGACGCCAGGCAGCGGTATCTCGCGGGCCAGCCACTGACGCCTCAGGCACTCCTGGAGGCGCTCACGACGGCGCCCATGCGAAGGCGGCATGCCCTGGCCCTGGAGTTGGCGTTCCGCAGCCGGGGCGCCATTCAGGTGCCCACGCGCCGCTGGGTGTCCACGCAACTTCAGGCGTGGACGGAAGCACGCGCGACACCGGCGTCGTCGTACAGCCGCCCCTTCGCCGAGGGCCTGCGGGGCTGAAGAACAGCCGGCCGGTGCTACCAGCGCATCGGGTCCATCCAGAGCTCCGCCGCCGGGCGTTCGTCGGGCACGATTCGGGCCAGGGAGGGGACCTGCGGGTAGTCAGACAACGTCCCGAGGCCTCTCTGCTGGGCCAACCACGCCAACGCCAGCCCCTCGATGCACACATGCATTTCGGTAGCGGCTTCCTCCTCACGCACGGCGCCTTCTTCGTGAAGCCTGCGCCACCTCGAGGCCTCCTCTCGCAGCATTCGCGTCAACGCGTCATTGAGCCTGGCCGTATCGTCGTGCAGGAGCGCTTCCACGAGATGCCACCGGGCATCATCCGTCTCCATGCACAAGGCGGCGTGGCGCGCTCGCACCTCCGCAGGCTCCGTTCGCTGAGCAACCATCCCCATGAGGCGCTGCACATACAAGAAGTCCTCTTCATATTCCCGCTTCGGATTGAAGGGAGCGGTGCTGGCCAGCGCGATGCGCCGAGCCCTCTGCAGGTCCATGCTCGCCAGTGCGTCGAAGAATGGAGCTGCCTTGCTGACGTGCCTCGCAGCGGGTACAGCACGCTCAAGGAAATGCAGGTAGGCGCAGCCGCTCATGAAGAGAAACCGATGGAGGCGCTCGGGCGCTCCCTCGAAGAGCAACTCGCACAGGCCCCTGCGGCGGAAGTGCCCGCACACCGCCAGGACATCCGCTTCCTTCGCGGAACCGTCGATGAGTCCAGGCAGCGCCTGATGTGCCTCCAGCAGTGCATTCTTGGCAAATACCGGCAGAAACTTCGAGGTCACGGGATTCTCGCGAACAGTCACAGGTGACCCGACTGCGCCAGCTCCGTGACCAGGATATTGGTGGGATCTGACGCCTCCAGTGCGTCTACCAGTCGCTCGCTGACCACATATCGCTGCGTGTCCCTGTCAATACGGAACAAGTCTGGCGCATGCTTCAACTTCCGCGGGTCGAGCACTCGCTCTTCGATCCGCACGATGTCCTGGCCCAGATACTCAATCTGGCTCTCCTGGAAGTCCAGGCAGTCAAACGCACCAATGGGATTGATGAACCCATAGTCGCGCGAATGGATGCGCCCTTTGTGATTATAGAGGGTGAAGGGGAGGTATTCGACCTCCATCCCCGAGCACCGTCGCGCGAATATCTCGCGAGTCTTCGAATCCACAATGAGAAAGCGCTTGAAGTTCCCTATCAGAGAGCCCGTTTGAATGCCTGGATACGCCTCGCTCATATGGAGTCTGGCATCCGTTGGGAAGAAGGGGGCGGCCTTCTTGCCCACGGACAGGTAATAGCTCTCCAGCCCCATGCCTTCGGGCTCGCTATCGAGCAGACAGAGCGAACTGTCGTTCGTGTCGCCCAAGGTTTCGATCATGAAGTAGTTCATGGAAGAATCGATTCCCTACTGCGCCTTGCGCTTGCCCAGCACCCTGGGCGCGGCCGGTCTCCGCCGAGGAGGCCCCAGCACCGTGTTGAGCGTGCCGTCGTACCCTGGCGGGCGGACGTTCGAGACGATCTTCGCGTAGATGGTCTTCGAGAGGGACTCCAGCTTCGCCTTGGAGAGGGAATAGTTGGGCATTACGTGGTCCTGTCCCGCGTTGGCGACCGATTCCAGCGTCTGGGCGTAATCGGCCATGATGCCCTCAAGCTCATCCTTGACCTGATGGGAGTAGATGGGATGCGCCCGATCCGTCACCTGGTCCAGGTGGCGAGGCAAGCCCAACTCGTCCGCGATGGCCTTGTCCATTGGAAGGACAATCATGTTCATCTTGTGATTGAGATTATACCCGACTTTCAGCAGACCGCCACGCACGAAGGCGTTGGCGTCAGGCACGCGCGACTAGAACTTCGAGGTCAGCCTGTTGATGGCGTTTCGCAGCTCCGAGTTCGTAACGATATGGTGCGCGTTGTGGTAGTAGGGAACCACGCAGCTATGCCGGAAGTTCCCCAGTTGCCCTACGTCCCAATCGTGTGGTTGTGGAGCATCAAGGAACTCCTTGTAGAATGCAGGGTAGACAGGCCAGACCGTCGTATTTCCAGACTTGTCGCTCGTTGTGTAGTTCTGCTTCGCGTTGGTGCGGATCGGCTGATTCTCGTCCACGAAGCGCTTGTACTTGGGCCAGTCGTAGAGCGCCTTGTCATCGGACGCGTGAAGCCAGGCCTGCCAGCGATGCGAACATGAGTGCGCCTTCCAGACAGAGACATGCCGGTTGAGGCACTTGCCCACCGACGTATCTGCGGCTCCCTCGTGGAACTGCGCGGCGACATCTTTGAGGTGTTGCTCTTCCGATGCGTCTGACATGCCTACACCTCTCCTTCAAGAAGGACCGCGCCCGCATCACCCCATTCCGAGCTGGAGACGACGAGCACCTGAGGCCCCGTTGCATAGCGTCGCGTCAGCGAGCGGACCGCCACGCACAATCCGACCAGTCCGCTGGCTGCACCCACGTCGCCAACGGAGGTCCCCGGAACAATCCACTTGGCAACGCCATCGAGCCGCGAGGAGAGCCTCACCCGCGCGTGGCCCCACTCCTTCGCCCGCCACTCCTCTCCATTCAGGTCCACGACCACGTCTCCTCGGAAGTGAACGCCACGGCCTCCGGCATCCAGGCAGGTGGCAATCGTCGTGGCGAGCCCTTCTCCCGTGTTCGGCTTGTCCTGAAAGAGGTGCCGGGGCTCCTGGGCCGTCGCGAAACCACGAATCGATGCGTGGATTCGGGCTCCGCGGCGCTGCGCGGCGCCGCGCGACTCCACCAAAACCGCAGCCCCCGCTTCTCCTGGCATCAAGCCCACGGGACGCTCGCTCGTCTTCAGGCGGCGCCGCTACTCCAGCCACTCCAAGGTGAATGGGTCCAGGTAGGAGTCAACGGCGAGCACCACGACCCGCTCAAGCCCCTCATCCATCCACCTTCGGGCAAGACTGAGCCCCGCTGCCCCCCCCCGCATGCCCCTTGCGAACAACCGCCACATATCGAGGCTCAAGGCGCCAGGACATGCTGCGCTTCAGTCGCTCCAGGAAACGCGCCCCCATTGCGTCGTGGTCGTTCCACGGACGAGGAACTTCCTGGTAGCGCTGAGCATCCCAGGTGGGCAACGCCACCACCAACCCGGTACGGCCCCAAAAGGAGGTGTCGTCCATCTCCGGAAGGTCGCCATACACCAGCAGGTCATCCAGACACGCCCGGGCGACCCGTACCCAGAACCCCAGCAGCACGAAGCCGCTGGCCATTCCCTCAAGGGGATGCCCCATCAACGGAACCGTGTCCTGGGCCTCTTCATCAAGGACCCTGAAGTAGGACAGCGGACGCGCGCAACTGATACCAGCCCGGATGGCGGCACACGCAGTCGTTACGTCGTACCCTACCGACGAGAGCATCCCCAGACTGGTGACCGAAAGACTCGTGGGCATCAATGTCCGCCCCAGGAATGAGAACCCGCCTGAGTTGCAGGGCAGCCAGGGGGCGACATGCGGCGCCACTTCGGGCAACTCTACCTCAATTGCGTGCGCCATTCACTGGCACCTGGCCACCCACGGACGGCAGCATGGGGGCTTTCAAGGCATCGCATTGCCCCCGATTGCATTCGCGCTCCCAGAGGCCATCAGGATGCGCCCAACCGCTCCACCAGCAGCGCCAGCCCCCGTCCCACGATGGCGCGCCGGACCGCGGCTCTGTCCCCAGTGAAGACGTGCCGCTCCACCGTGGCCTGTCCACCCCGCTGGAGCACCGCGAGGTAGGCCAGGCCCACGGGCTTCTGCGGCATGCCGCCTCCGGGTCCCGCGATGCCTGTCTCCACCAGCACCCAGTCCGCCGTGGAGCGCGCCAGGGCACCGTGGGCCATGGCCTCCACCGCCTCCGCGCTGACGGAGCCATGCGCTTGCAGCAACGCCAGCGGCACGCCGAGTTGCTCCACCTTGGACTCGTACGAATAGGGAATGAAGCCGCGCTCGACCACCGCGGAGGCGCCGGGCACCTCCGTCAACGTCGCGCCCAGCAGGCCGCCCGTGCAGGCCTCCACCAACGCCAGGCGAACGCCCGCGGCGCGACACCGCTCCAGCGCCTGCCGCGCCAAGGCCTCCAGGGCTGCTTCCATCATGCGCCCCACTCCAGCGCATCCGCGGCGAACCTGCACGCCCAAGGATGGTCGCGCCGTGCATTCCCGGCCGCGTCCTCGCTCGGGCGCCGCGCCGCGTCCGAGTCCACCGTGGCGCCCGGTGGACGCTCCAGCGCCGGGGACGCCGTCCACGGTCGCGCAGTCTGTTGACCTCCATCCCCTGGCCGCACTCAGGGTGCCCTCGGCGGCGGATTCCTTGACCCCTCCGCGCTCGTGCGCAACAGAGTTCCGCCCGTGTCCTGGCGAGCGTGGAAGGTTGGAGTCCTGGCCCTGATGGCCGCGTTCCTGGCGGCCTGCGCGTCCAGGCCGGCGGCCCCTGCCCCTTTGCCCGTCCCCGAACCCGCCGTCACCGGCCCGGTCGCCGAGGCCGAGGCCTACCTGCACGCCTGGGCCGCGGGAGATGTCGCCGCCATGCGGCGCGCCGCCGTCAACCCGCCCGCGTACTTCGAGGTGATGCACCAGCAGTTCCGCGACGGGCTGCGCATCGTCTCCTCCCAGTTCGAGCTCGGGCCCTTCCAGCGCGATGGCGACGCCCGGGTGGCCACCTACCGCGCCGTGCATCTGCTGCGCGGGCTCGGAGAATGGGAGCTGGAGGGCGCGCTGCGCTTCGTCCGGCACCAAGGCCACTGGCGCGTCCAGTGGACTCCCGCCACGCTGCACCCAGAAGCCCGCGAGGGTGACCTGTTCTCCCGCACCCGCACCGCACCACAGCGGGCCGACATCCTCGACGCGCGGGGGACACCCCTCACCCTGCAAGGCGAGGTCATCACCATCGGCGTCGACCCCACCCGCGTCCGGAGCCGCTCGGACGTGGCGGCGGCGCTCCAGGCCCAGGTCGGCGTGAGCACCGCGCGGTTCGACGCAGCGATGAGCGCGGCGGGCACGGCGACGAGCCGCTTCGTGCCCATCATCGACCTCCCGCCCGAGCGCTACCAACAGGTGCGCCCGGCGCTGGCCCCCGTGCCCGGCATCTTCTTCCGCCGCAAGAGCATCCGTACCCCAGAGGACGGCTTCGCCGCCCACACCCTGGGCCGCATCGGCGAGGTGACAGCCGAGCTGCTTCCCCTGATGGGTCCCACCTATCTGCCCGGTGACCTCGTGGGCCTCTCCGGCCTGGAGCGGGCCTACGAGGTCCAGCTCGCGGGCAGCCCCTCCGGCGACGTCCTGCTCATGCGCCCCTGGGGCAAGACGCAGGCCCTCTTCCACTTCGAGGGCGAGCCGGGCGCGCCCTTGTCCACCACGCTGCGCCGCGAGGTCCAGGCCGCCGCGGAGGCCGCGCTCGACGGCGTGGCACACCCCGCGGCCCTCGTCGCCGTGGACAGCGGCACGGGGGCCATCCTCGCCGTCGCCAGCCGGCCGCTCTCGCAGCCACTGCACCGTGCCCTCACCGGCCGCTATCCGCCCGGGTCCACGTTCAAGGTCGTCACCACGGAGGCGCTGCTCGCCCGAGGCATGCGGGTGGACTCTCCTGTCGCGTGCCCACCCATGACGATGGTGCGCACCAAGCCCTTCCGGAACTTCGAAGGGGAGTCCCTGGGCGACACCACTTTGCGACAGGTGTTCGCCCACTCGTGCAACACCGCGTTCGTGACGCTCGCGACGGGGCTCGGCGGTGACGCGCTGGGCGCCGCGGCTCGCCGCTTCGGCTTCGATGTGTCCTACTTCCCCGGCCTGACTTCCGCCGGGGCCTCGTTCCCCGCGCCCGCCGATGCCATTGAGCTGGCGGCCGCCGCCATCGGCCAGGGACGGGTGCTCGCGACGCCCCTGCACATGGCCTCGGTCGCCGCGGCGGCGGAGTCCGGCGAGTGGCGCGCGCCCTACCTCGTGGAGGGACTGGACGGCGGACCGAGCAGCCCGCTCTCCGACGGCGTCCGGGCGCCGCTGTCCGCGCTGATGCGCGCCGTCGTGACGGAGGGCTCCGGGAAGGCCGGCAGGCAGGTCCCCGGGCTCGGCGGCAAGACAGGCACCGCCGAGTTCGGCACCGTGGCGCCCCTGCCCACGCACGCGTGGTTCATCGGCTTTCGAAAGGGCGTGGGCTTCGCCGTCCTGGTGGAAGGCGGCGGCGTGGGCGGGCGCGTCGCCGCGCCCATCGCCGCGAAGTTCGCCAGTGCCCTGTAACGCGCCCGGAGAGCCGCTCCCCGCTCAGGCCCCGTGAAGGCCAATACCCGAGACAGCGCGCGGCGGTCCGCCCACCGCGCGCCGCCCGCGCTCAGGCTCCGCGACGGCGCAGCGCCACGGCCAGGCCCACGAAGGCCAGCACCACCCACAGCGCCACCGCGCCCGGTCCCGCCGCGTTGCAGCCGCCACCGCCACCCCCCACGCCTCCACCGTCATCCGGCGGCGTGCCCGCGTCGGGCGTCTGCGGCCCCGCGTCCGGCTGCTGCGTGCCCGCGTCCGGCGTGCCCGTGCCCGCGTCCGGCTGCTTCGTCAACGTGCTCTCGTCGAAGTACGCGCCACACGCCGGGTCGCTCACTCCGGCCGCGCGGTGGTCCAGCGCCAGCGCATAGGCGCCCGCGCCGAAGCCCGCCATGGGCGTGTTGTACTTGTACGTGCCGTTCAGCTCGTCATACGTCTCCGCCACGGCCAGGTAGTTCTTCAGCGACTGGTCCGTCACCCACTTCAGCACGCGGTCGGCACGCGCCACATCGCCGCCCATGCGCTTGGCAACCGCGCCGCGCAGGCTGACGATGACCCACTCCGCGCTGTCGTACTCGCCGCCCCAGGGGCTCATGTCCGCGCCACCCGGGTGGTCATACCGGTCATCGTTGCGCTGCCAGCCCGCCCCCGCCGGTGAGGACAGGCGCAGGTCCAGGCCTCGGTACGTGGCCTGGGCAATCTTCCCCGCCGGGTCGAACAGCTCGAAGGCGAACGCGTCGAACACCGCCGCGTCCCAGTAGCCCCGGCCCGTCTTCAGCTCCTCCAGGTTCGACGCCAGCGCGAAGGTGCTGTCCGTCAGCTGCTCCGCCATCGCCCGACGCAAGGACTCGCCCGCCTGCCGGTAGCGCTGCGCGCGCTCCGTGTCTCCCACCCGCCGCGCCAGCTCCGCCGCGTCACACAGGCCGCGCGCCGCCGTGAGGCTGGTGTACGTCCAGGAGCGCTGCCGCCCGTTCCAGTGCGTCTCCCAGATGGACGAGTCCGGACGGATGAGCCCCGTCACCGGGTCGATGAGCGCCACCAGCGCGTCCCCCACCTTCGTCGACACCGTGGGCCAGGTCTGGTCCACCAGCGTGGTGTCGCCCGTCGTCCGCTCGTAGTGCCGCAGCGCCCAGAGGAAGAGCCCGAAGCCGTCGAACTCGAGGTTCGGCCCCGCCTCGTTGAAGTCCGTCTCCTCCACGCCGAAGCCGTGGTAGCGCGTGAGGGTGATGATGTACGGCGGCATCGAATACGGCTCCAGCTCACGCCAGTGCTGGAAGCGGCCACTGTCCGCGTTGAGGTAATAGGCCAGCGCGTCACGGGCATCCGCCTGCATCCCCAGCGTGGCCATGGCCGCCGCCGCGTAGGCCCCGTCCCGAATCCACGCATACGTCCATTGCCCGGGCGGCAGGCTCGCCAGCACCGCGCCGTAGCCCGCGTGGCGCACCGTGCCCGGCAGCGTCGCCGTCGTCCCGTCGGGCGCCTTGAAGCGCGTGCGGCGCGGCTCGCCATCCCGGGACAGCGCTTCGCGCAGGTACACGTCGCGCGAGCGCACCTGCGCCATGTGCAGCACCACCGCCGAGTGCCGCAGCAGCGACTCCTCGTCCGCCGACATGCCCGCCGGCACCTTCACCGTGTCCGCCTGGAACGCCGCCCACCGCGCCACCTCCGCGTCCACCAGCGCCTGGGCGCCGGACGCGCCCGCGTACTCCGTCAGCCACTGCCGCGCGGTGGCCCCGGACGCGGGGTCACCGTGGTGCGCGAAGGCCACGCCCACCCACCGCTCCGCGCCCGCCGGGATGTCCCCCAGGTTGAACTGGTACGCCGTCGCCCAGCCCGTCCCCGCCGAGGGCTGCGCCGTGAAGTCCCGCAGGTCCTGCCCACCGCCGCCATTCACCACCGTGTAGGCGTTCTGCGCGCCCGTCGTCGCCGACAGCCACGCCGCCTTCCGCGCCACCGCGCCCAACGGCCGCGCCACCAGCACGCCGGCGAAGCCCTTCTCCACGAAGTCGTCGCCGCTCAGCTCCACCGTCTCGCCATTCTCCTCCAGGTCCGCCATCACCCCCGGCCGACCGAAGCCCAGGTGGAAGTTGTGGAGCGAGAAGGCGCTCACACCGGTGACGGCCGCCGCGCCGGTGTTGCGCACGCGCAGCGCCATCACGAAGGACGCGTGCGGCAGGCCTTGCGGCGCGAAGACGAACGTCGTCGCCTCCAGCGTCCCCACCCGCTGCACCAGCGCGCCCAGCCCCGTTCCGCCCGTCTTCTCCGGCGCCCACGCCGCGTAGCCGCTGGCGTCCCGGTCCGCCTCCTGCGTGCTGAGCCAGCGCTGCGTGCCCCCGGAGCGCAGCCCGAAGAACGCGTCGAAGAGCAGGTCGCGGGAGTGAATCACCTTCGGGTGGCCATTCTCGAAGACGTCATTGCCCGCCGCGTCGATGACGGGCTCCTCGGTGGCGAACAGGTGCTCGCGAAAGTGCGTCACCTTTCGCTGCTCCACGTCCAGCATCACCGCGCCATGCCCGTTGGACGAAGGCAGGCGCAGGAAGGAGCGCTGGATGGGGGCCTCCGCGCGGGCGCCGGCGCCCACGGTGCACAGCAGCGCCAGGAGCAGCGCGGGCGGCTGGCCGAGTCGGTGATACAGGCGGGGGGTGGCAATCATCCGGCGGATTCTGGTGCCCTTCCCGTCCCAGGCCAACGGGTGTGAAACCACCTCTCTTGCTGACCTTCCTGGAAATGGCTGTTTCAACGGCGCCTCCCACCGGGACTCTGGCGCCTCCGCGCAACCACCTGTCGCCGCCCTTCTCCCAAGAAATGGGACTCATCACGTACTGACTGGTGACGCGGCACCGGACCACCCATCGCCGCCGCAAGGGACCTCATGACTTCGCTCGCCCGGCCCGCGAGGCTGACCTGGCAGAACTCCGGCACCTTCCTGCGCGTCCTGCTGACGCAGGTGCTCTACGTCGCCCCGCTCTTCTGGTTCATGGAGCTGGCGCAGAACGTGGCCTGGCGGTGGATGAATGGGGACTGGGGCTGGGTGTTCCCCAGGTCGCCGTACCACTGGTTCTCTTTCGGGAGCCTCATCCTGTGGGCCGGCTGCGTGGCGCTCTTGTGGAGCCTCCACTTCTTCTGGTTCTACCCGCGCCGCGTGAAGGTCTGGCCGCGGCTGGCCATTGGCGCCGCGGCGTGCTGGGTGGGTGAGTGGGTGGGCGGCTACATCGCGGCCAACGTCTTCAACCATCCGCTCCAGGTGTGGCCCGGCTCGCCGCTCGTCTACGTCCACTACAGCGCGCTGTTCTTCTGGGTGAGCAACTGCATCGTCTACCACCTGCTCACCATCGACGTGGTGGACCTCACGCCCGAGTACGACGCGCCTCCCGCGACGGCCCGCGCGCAGGTGGCCTGAGGCTCACGCGCCCTGAGGCAACCTCAAGCGCGCGCGGCAGCCCTTGCCCTCGGGGCGGTTCTCCAGGCGCAGGCTGCCCCCGTGGGCTTCGGCGATCTGCCGGCTGAGCGCCAGGCCGATGCCGCTGCCCTGGGGCTTGGTGGTGAAGAAGGGCACGAAGAGGTTGCCGGTGTCCGTCATGCCGGGGCCCTCGTCCTCCACCCAGACCTCCACCGCGCCCGGCGACAGCACGGCCCAGGACACCCAGACGTCCCCCGCGCCCTCCGGCACGGACAACACCGCGTCCACCGCGTTGCGCACCAGGTTGATGAGCAGCTGCTCCAGCTGGTCCACGTCGCCCCGCAACACCAACCCGGGGCCCGCGCGCACGCCCACCTTCCGGCGCTTCTCCAGCGCGACCGACCGGCGCACCCACGCGTCCACCTCCACCGCCCCCAGCGTCGGAGGCGGCAGCCGCGCGAGGCTGGCGTAGGCGGACATGAAGCGCGCCAGGGACTGGGAGCGACGGGCGACGATGCCCAGCCCGCTCTTCGCGTCCTCCTCCCAGTCGGACGGACGCGGCGCCATGAGCAACGTGTCGCGCAGCGCCTCCGCGATGGAGCCGATGGGCGCCAGCGAGTTGTTGATTTCGTGGCTCAGCACCCGCACCAGCCGTTGCCAGGCCTCGCGCTCCTGCTCACGCAACGCCAGCCGCAGGTCCGCGAGCACCACCAACTGGTGTGGCAGGCCACCCTGCCGGAAGGAGCCTCGCCGCAGCTCGTAGGGCCCCCCCTCCTCCGTGAAGGAGCGCGTCAGCCTGCGAGGCACGTCGCCCGCCAGCAGGTCTGTCAGGCCCAGGGCTCCGGCGCCCTTGCCCACCAACTGCGAGCGTGACGCGCCCAGCAGCCGCTCGCCCGCGCGGTTCACCAGCCGCAGCGTGCCCGCCCCGTCGAAGGCCAGCACGCCGACGTCAATCTCCTCCATCACCTGCTCCAGGAGCGCGCCCGCCTCCAGCACTCCCAGCCGCTGCTCGCGCAGGGTGGCCCCCAGCGCGTTCACCTCCAGCAGCACCTCGCCCAGCGCGTCCCCCGCCCGCGCGCCTCGGCCGCGCACGGAGTAGTCCCCTTCGCGCAGCGCGGCCAGCAGGTTGGCCACCGCGTGCAGCGGCCGCATCACCCGTTCGCGCACCAACAGGCCCACGCCCAGGAAGGTGCCCACCACCAGGGACGTCAGCGTCCACTGCACCTTGGTGGAGAAGTCCCCCAGCCACACCAGCACGAGCGCGGCCACCGAGCCCGGCAGGCCCGCGAGCCACGCGAGCCCGAGCACCTGCAGGTCATGCGGCGGTAGCCGGCGCTCCTCGCTCACCGAGCGCCCTTGATGCCGTAGTACTGGAGCCGCCGGTACAGCGCGCTGCGCGACAACCCCAGCCCCTTCGCCGCCTCGCTCACGTTGCCTTCGTGCCGCGCCAGCGCCCGCTCGATGAGGTAGCGCTCCACCTCCTCCAGCGTCATCTCCTCCAGGCGCGCCAGGCCCTCGCGGCCGGCCCGCTTGAGCAGCAGGTCCTCCTGCGTCACCTCGTCGCCCGACGCCATCAGCATCGCGCGCTCCACCGCGTGCTCCAGCTCGCGCACGTTGCCCGGCCACGCATAGGACAGCAGGGCCTCCAGCGCCTCCGGGGACAGCCGGACGTCGGGCCGGCCGTAGCGCCGGCCCTGCTCAGCCAGGAAGTGCGCGGCGAGCAGCGGGATGTCCTCGCGCCGCTCACGCAGGGGCGGCAGCTGCACCTCCACCGTGTTGAGGCGGTACAGCAGGTCCTCCCGGAAGCGCCCCTCCGTCACCGCCCGCGACAGGTCCACGTTGGTGGCGCTCACCACGCGCACGTCCACCCGCCGCGTCTTCGACGAGCCCACCGGGTGCAGCTCGCCCGTCTGGAGCACGCGCAGCAGCTTGGCCTGCTGCGACAGCGGCATGTTGCCAATCTCGTCCAGGAAGAGCGTGCCACCATCCGCCAGCTCGAAGCAGCCGATGCGGTCCGTCTTCGCGTCCGTGAAGGCGCCCTTCACGTGGCCGAACAGCTCGCTCTCGAAGACGCCCTCGGACAGGCCACCGGAGTTGACGGCGACGAAGGTCCGCTCCGAGCGCGTGGAGGCCGCGTGAATCAGCCGCGCCACCACCTCCTTGCCCGTGCCGTGCTCGCCCGTCACCAGCACGTTGGCGCCGGACGGCGCCACCCGGTCGATGAGCCGCCGCACCGGCTGCATGGACCGGGACTCGGACACCAGGGAGAGCTGATGGCCCTGCCCCCGGCGCAGGTGCTGGTTCTCCTCCTCCAGCCGGCGGCTGCGCTTCAGGGCCCGGCGCAGCTCCAGCTGGGTGCGCAGCGTGGCCAGCAGGCGCGTGTTGTCCCAGGGCTTCTGCACATAGTCGCGAGCACCGGCGCGCATGGCCTCCACCGCGCCCTCCACGCTGCCCCACGCCGTCATCACCACCACCGGCAGGGACGCGTCCTGCGCGCGGATGCGGCCCAGCAGGTCGATGCCCTCCTGCCCGGAGGTGGTGTCGCGCGCGTAGTTCAGGTCCATCAGGACCAGGTCCACGTCCTCGGCCTCCAGCGTGGCGAGCGCGCCAGCGGGCGACTGCGAGGTGACGACGGTGAGCCCGTCACGCTTGAGGAGCAGGCGGAGGGCTTCCAGGACGTCCGCCTGGTCATCGGCGACCAGGACACACGGAGGCCGCCCGGCGGCACTGGGGGCATTCGGGACGGAGGGGGCGGATTCAGACACGGGGGACACCCATGGGGGGAATGTGCCAGAAACAACCGGCGGTGGTCGCGCGGGAGTCTCTCAGGCGCGGCCCCCCCCGAGCCCGGCCGCCGGCCAGGGGATAGGACTTCCCGGCGCTCCTCGGGGAGATGGGCGCGGAGGCCAGGCCCCGCGCTCAGCGGCGCTGCTCGTCCTGGACGACGCGGCCGTCGAAGAGGCTCACCGTGCGGGTGGCCACGCGCGCGTGCGCCGGGTCGTGCGTCACCATGCAGATGGTGGCACCGCCCTTGTGCAGCTCGGAGAGGAGCTGCATCACCGCCTCGCCGTTCTTCGAGTCCAGGTTGCCCGTGGGCTCGTCCGCCAGGAGGATGAGCGGGTCGCCGGCCACCGCGCGCGCCACCGCCACGCGCTGCTGCTGACCGCCGGAGAGCTGCCCCGGCATGTGACGGGCCCGGTGCGCCATGCCCACCTTCTCCAGCGCGCCCTCCACCCGCTGCTTGCGCTCGGCGGCGGGCATGCCCCGGTACGTCAGCGGCAGCTCCACGTTCTCGAACACCGTCAGGTCGCCGATGAGGTTGAAGCTCTGGAAGATGAAGCCGATGTGCCGGTTGCGCACCAGCGCCCGGTCCGTCGCGGACAGGTCCAACACGCTGCGCCCGTCCAGCAGGTAGGCCCCGCGCGTCGCCGTGTCCAGCAGCCCCAGCACCGCCAGCAAGGTGGACTTGCCCGAACCCGACGGGCCGACAATCGCCACCCACTCTCCCTTGCGCACGTTGAGGTGGATGTTGGAGAGCGCGTGCGTCTCCACGTCCTCGGTCTCGAAGACCTTGGTCAGGCCGTCCAGGTGGATGAGCCCCTTGCCGGGCTCCACGCTCGCGCCCTCCTGCGCCGCCGCGCCTTCAGAGGGAGCAGCCGTCTTCGTGTCGTTCGTCATCATCGCAGCCTCACCCGCTCGACCGCGTCCCACGCGGCCATGTCCGACAGCACCACCTGGTCACCTTCTTGAAGGCCCTGCAGCACCTCTACCGCGTTCACCGAACCCCGGCCCAGCTGCACCGGCACGCGGACGGCTTCATCACTGTCCGGCATCAACCGGAAGAGGGCCATGGTGGCGCCCGGCTGCGCGCCAGCTGGGCGCCCCACGGACAGCACGTCGCCCAGCCGCTCCAGCTCCACCGTGCCCTCCACCGTCAAATCCGGCCGCGCGCCCCGGGGCAGCTCCGCGGGCAGCGACACCTCCACGCGCACCGTGCCCTGGCTCGCCGCGGGCGCCACCCGCGCCACCTGGCCTTCCACCACGCCGTTGCGGGTGTCCACCAACGCCTTCAGCCCGGGCTGGATGTCGCGCGCCTGCGTCTCCGCGATGCGCAGCTCCGCCTTCAGCCGCTCCGGCTTCACCACCTTCGCCAGCAGCACCCCCGGCGTCACCCACTGCCCCAGCTCCAGCGGCAGGTCCTGGAGCACGCCGTCCTCGCCCGCCAGCACCTTCATCGACTCCACCTGCGCGCGGCGGAAGCGGGCCACCGCCTTCAGCCGCTCCACCTGTCCCTGCTGCGCGGAGAGCTGCTCCTTCATGCTGGAGGCCACGACCTGGAGCTTCTTCTCCTCCAGCGCCAGACGGCGCTTCAGCTCCGCGGCCTTGTCGCGCGTCTGCCGCACCTCCAGGTCACCGATGTGCGCCTGCTGGTGGAGGACCTCGTTGGCCTCGGCGCGGCGCGTCGCCTCGGCGGACTCGCTGATGAGCGCCGCCACCATGGCCTCCTGGGCCAGCCGCTGCGTCTCCAGCTCCATGCGCACCTGGATGAGGTCGGCCTCCACGCTGGCCAGCTGGCGCTCGGCCTCCAAGGCCTGGAGCTGCACGTCCGGGTTCGACAGCTCCATCAAGAGCGTGTCCGCCGTCACCGTGGCCCCGGGCCGCACGTGGATGCGCTCCACCCGGCCCGCCGTGTCCGCGGTGAGCCAGCGGATGTACTCCGGCACCAGCGTGCCCGCGCCCTTCACCTGGCGCACCATGGGGCCGCGCTTCACCGTGTCCAACCACACCGAGGCCCGCTCCACCGTGGGCGCCGCCGGGCGCAGCCGGGACAGGCCCACCGTCACCACCAGGAGCGCGCAGGCCCCACCGATGGCGAGCACCCAGGGCTTGCGACGCGGCTTCTTGGCTTTGGGAATGTCCACGCCCCTGCGCAGAGCGAGGCTCGTGCCAAGGCCACGCTCCGCGCCAAGCCCCTGGAATTGCTAAGACCCAAGCAGTGCCTCCCGAAGCGCGTGCCCACTTGCGGAAAGGGCCGTCCCAGAAGCGGACAGCAGCGGGAAGGGGGTGGAGGCCCCTGGAGGCGCCAGGGCTAAGGTGCGCGCCCATGCCGGACTCCCTTCTCGAAGTGTTCCTGGACCATGCACACCGCGCGCCCGAGCGGCCCCTGCTGACGTTCGAGCAGGAGCGCTTCACCTACGGACAGCTCGCCACGCACGTCACGGCCTTCGCGCGGAGCCTCAAGCAGCGCGGGCTCCAGGCCGGTGAGCGGGTGGCGCTCTTCCTGGAGAACAGCGCCCGCTTCGCCATCGCCTACCTGGGCGTGCAGGCCGCGGGCGGCGTGGTGGTGCTGGTCAACACCGCCTACCGGCAGGTGGAGCTGGCCCACATCCTGTCCGACGCGGAGGTCTGCGGCTGCGTCACCGGCGCGGCGGGCGTCGCCGAGCTGGTGCCGCTGCGGGCCCAGCTGCCCTCGCTCCAGTGGCTCGTCACCGTGGAGCGCCCCACCACCGCGCTGCCCGAGTCGCTGACCGAGGTCCCCTTCGACACGCTGCTCGCGGAGGGCACCTTGGCCACCGCGCCGCTGGTGATGCCACGTCCGGAGGACCTGGCGGTGCTGGGCTACACCTCCGGCACCACCGGCCGCTCCAAGGGCGCCATGCTGCTGCACCGCAACCTGCTGGCCAACGTGCGGGCCGTCACCCAGGCGTGGCGCTGGACGGAGGAAGACAGGCTGCTGCTCACCCTGCCGCTGTTCCACACCCACGGCTTGATGGTGGGCCTGCACGGCACGCTGTTCACCGGCGCCAGCGTGGACCTGCGCCGCCGCTTCAACGCCGCCGAGGCCCTGGCCGCGCTGCGGGACGACGCCTCGCTCACGATGTTCTTCGGCGTGCCCACCCTGTACAGCCGCCTGCTGGAGGAGGCCCGCGCGTCGGGCGTGAAGCCGCGCGCGCTGCGCCTGTGGGTGTCCGGCTCGGCGCCGCTCAGCCCCCAGCTCTTCGCGGACATCGAAGCGGCGTTCGGCGCCCGCATCCTGGAGCGCTACGGGATGACGGAGACCGTCATGAACACCACCAACCCCTACGAGGGCGAGCGCCGCCCTGGCACGGTGGGCTTCCCCTACCCTGGCCAGGAGGCGCGCGTGGTGGACGTGCGCACGCGCCAGCCGCTGCCGCGCGGTGAGACGGGCGAAATCGAGGTGCGGGGCCCTCACGTCTTCGCCGGGTACTGGCGCCGCCAGGACGCCACCGCCGAGTCCTTCGACGCGGACGGGTGGTTCCGCACGGGCGACCTGGGGGAGGTGGACGCGGACGGATACCTGCGCATCACCGGGCGGGCGCGCGAGCTCATCATCAGCGGCGGCTTCAACGTGTACCCGCGCGAGGTGGAGGAGGTGCTCGCCCTGCACCCGGGCGTCGCCGAGGTCGCGGTGCTGGGCCTGCCGGACGCGGACCTGGGCGAGCAGGTGGTGGCCGTCGTGGTGCCTCACCCGGGCGCGCCCCCGCCGGAGTCCCAGGCCCTGGTGGACTGGTGCAAGGACCGGCTCGCCAGCTTCAAGAAGCCGCGCCAGGTCGTCTTCACGGAGGCGCTGCCGCGCAATGCGTTGGGCAAGGTGCAGAAGCACCTCCTCCGGGCGGCGCTGGTGACACCCGGCACGCAAGAGACGCGGTGAGCCGCGCTTCCTCCGCACGGTTCCGGACAGACGCCGCGCAATTGCGTGGCGTGGGCACCTTGCTGGCCTAGGGTTCGCGCCCAGGACGGAAGGAGCATCGTGTGACGGACACCGCTGAGCGGCCGGACGAACCCGACGCACGCGTCTCCAGCGGCGTGCCAGGACTGGACACGCTCCTGCGCGGCGGCTTTCTTCGCGGGGGCACGTACATCATCGCGGGGGCGCCGGGGACGGGGAAGACCCTCCTCGGCAACCAGTACTGCTTCGCCACCGTGGCCCAGGGCGGGCGCGCCGTCTACCTCACGGTGCTGGGTGAATCCCACGCGCGGATGATGCAGCACCTGCGGAGCATGAGCTTCTTCCACCCGGAAGCGGTCGGCCGCGTACTGAACTACGAAAGCGGCTCCGCCGCCCTCAAGGCGGAAGGGCTGGCGGGACTCGGCAAGCTCATCTTCCGCGCGGTGCGCGAGCACGGCGCCACGGCGCTGGTGGTGGACGGCCTGGTGGCCATGGAGGAGCGCTCCGAGGACCCGCTGCGCCTCCGGGAGTTCCTCCACGGCCTGTGCGTCCACAACGCGCTCGCGGGCTGCACCACGTTGCTGCTCGCCGGGCAGCACGGTGGCCCGGTGGACCCGCGCTACACCATGGTGGACGGCGTCGTCGCCCTGGCCCAGGAGCGCGTCGGCGTGAAGTCGGTGCGCCTGGTCGAAGTGACGAAGTTCCGCGGCGGCCCGCAGGTCCCCGGCCAGCACGGCTTCCAGATTTCCAAGGACGGCCTGTCCGTTCATCCCCGAATCGAAGCCGTCTACACGCGGCTGCCCGCGCGCACGCTCGCGACGGACGCGCGGCTCACCTCCGGCCTCCCCGCGCTGGACGAGATGCTCTCCGGCGGCTTGGTTCGGGATTCGTCCACGCTGGTGGCGGGCCCGCCCGGCAGCGGCAAGACGCAGTTGGGGCTGCACTTCCTGATGGAGGGCGCGCGCCGGCAAGAGCCCGGGCTGTACCTGGGCTTCGTGGAGACGCCGCCCCGGCTGGTCAACAGGGCGGAGCGGATGGGACTGGCGCTGGGCGAGCACGTGGACGCGGGCCGGGTCCACCTGGTGTCCCGCGTGGCGGCGGAGTCGCAGCCGGACGCGCTGGCCGAGGAGCTGTTCGGGTGGGTGAAACAGCACGGCATCCAGCGGCTGGTACTGGACGGACTGGAGTCCTTCTGTCAGGAACTCACGGCCCCGGAGCGCACGCCCCGCTTCCTCGCCGCCCTCATGTACGAACTGCTCAACCTGGGCGTCACCCCGCTGCTCCTCCAGCAGACGCACGAGCTCGCCGCGCCGGAGGCGGACGCGCGACTGGACGTGGAGGCGCTCGTCGACAACGTCCTGGTGCTGCGGCTGGTGGCGCTGCGCTCGCGGCGCTACCGCGTGCTCTCCGTGCTGAAGGCGCGGGAGAGCGACCATGACGCGGCCCAGCGCCTGTTCGCCATGACGCCCCGGGGCATCGAGGTCGCGGCGGACAGCGAGGGCGCGGAGGCCCTCTTCAACGGGCAGACCCCGTCCCAGGCAGTGCCGCCGCGGAAGCCGAAACGCAAGGCAGGGCGCAAACCGGTCCGGCGCGGAAAGCCGCCCCGACGTGGGGGGCGTGGCGCATGAAGCGGCTTCTCATCGTGGACGACGAGCTGGCCATCGTCGAGGCGCTCCAGGACATCCTGTCCGTGGAGGGCTACGACATCGTCACCGCCTTCAACGGCGCCGAGGGCCTGCAGCGCATGGCGGACGCGAAGCCGGACCTGGTGCTGCTGGACCTGATGATGCCCGTCATGGACGGCCGGGAGATGCTGCGCCGCATGCGCGAGGACACCGGCCTGCGAGGCATCCCTGTGGTGGTGATGAGCGCCGGCCGCATCTCCGACGAGGAGCGCCGCTCCAGCGCGCGCTTCCTCGCCAAGCCCTTCGAGCTGGACGTGCTGCTCGACACCATCGCCGAGCTGCTCGTCGAGCATCAGCCCCACGCCTAGGCCGGCGTCCCGCGGAAGAGGGTGTCGCGGAAGTACTGAAGCTCCGCGATGCTGGCGCGCACGTCCGCCAGGGCGGTGTGCCCGCTGGGCGGCTTGCGTGGCTCCACCAGGTTCGGGTACCAGGCGCGCGACAACACCTTGAGGCTCGTCACGTCCACCATGCGGTAGTGCAGATAGCGCTCCAGCATGGGCATGTAGCGGAACAGGAAGCGCCGGTCGGTGTGGATGGAGTTGCCGGCGAGGATGCCCTCGCCCAGGGCGCAGTGCTCGGCGACGAGCGCCATCACGTCCCGCTCCGCCACGCGCAGGGAGGTGCTGGAGGCACGCACCTTCTCCAAGAGCCCGTTGCGGGTGTGCATCTCCCGGACGACGGGCTCCATGCGCAGGAGCACCTCCTCCGGCTGCCAGATGACGCGCTCTATCTCCGCGAGGGGCCGCAAATCCGGACCGGTGATGATGACGCCCACCTCGATGATGGAACACGTCTCCGGGTCCAGCCCGGTCATCTCCAAGTCCAACCAGACGAAGCGCTGCTCACGCGAACTCATGCGGCGGACCCTACCAGCCCGCGCGCGCGCCCGGGGGGCTCATTGCGCCACGTCCCGCGCGCCCCTGCGTCACAGCTCCACTTCGCACTCGGCCGTCCACAGCCCATCCGCGTCCTGGAACACCCGCGTTTCCATCAGCGACACGCCCCGCACGTCTCGCGCGAAGGGGTGGCGTTCCCGGTCCAACGGCTCACCAAAGGCATGGCCGAAGAGGCGCGTGCCGTCCATGCGCACCGCGAAGCACCGGAAACACAGGCGGCGCGCCGCCATCTTGTGGACGATGGCGCGCAGCCAGTCCGCCAGCAGCCGCTCCGGCGCCGTCGCCTCGCACGTCAGCTCCACCTCCTCGCGAACCTCCACCGACGTGGGGTCCACCACCAGCGCGCACAGCGCCACCGCGGCCTGCTCGAAGGCCTCCTCCAGCGAGTGCCCCCGCCCCCGCACCACGCGCTCCGTGCCGCGGGTGAGGTGCTCCCACCGAGGCACCGCCTCGCGCGCCGCCGATACCTGCCCCGTCTCCATGACGCCTCCCTCGTTGGTGTGTCCCGACGCCAGGCTCACGCGCGCGCCTCCGCGCCGACCCCGCCGAGGAAGCGCAGGAACCACGCGGCGGCCTGGCGGGCCACCTGCTCCAGCGCGCCGGGCTCCTCGAAGAGGTGCGTGGCTCCCGGGATGATTTGGATGCCCTTCAGGCCTTCCATCCGCGCGAGCGACTCCTCGTTCAGCTCCAGCACGCCCACGTCCTGCCCGCCCACGAGCAGCAGCGTGGGGGCCTGCACGCGGGGCAGCACCGGCCCAGCCAGGTCGGGCCGCCCGCCGCGTGACACGACGGCGTGGATGAGGTCCGGATGCAGGGCCGCCGCCACGAGCGCCGCCGCGGCGCCGGTGCTGGAGCCGAAGTAGCCCATGCGCAGCGGGGCCAGCGCCGGCTGCCGCTCCGCCCACTCCGTCACCGCCGCCAACCGCCGGGCGAGGAACGGGATGTCGAAGCGCAGCTCCCCGGTGCCCGCGTCCTCCACCTCCTCCTCTTCACTCAGCAGGTCGAACAGCAGCGTGGCCAGCCCCTGCGCGCGCAGCGCTCGCGCCACCGCGCGGTTTCGGGGACTGAAGCGGCTGCTGCCGCTGCCATGGGCGAAGATGACCAGGCCTTCCGCGCCGTCCGGGATGCCCAGGCTGCCCCCCAGCACCACGTCACCCACCTGGACCTGCACCTCCCGGATGTCCGGGTCCGTCTTTCCTCCCTGCCACATGTCGTCCATGCCTCCTTGGTTTCGCGTCACATCCAGAAGCCGCCCAGGTCCGTGGACTCGAGGAGTTCACGCGGCTGCGCGGGCTCCCGGGCGCGCACGAGCAACTGCCGCAGCTCCACGTCCGGCAGCGGCCGGAAGTCGTCGTAGGCCTCCGACGCGTCGCGCATCGCGGGGAGCACCTCCAGGCAGTGCACCGCGTCCGCCTCCGGCCGCGCCCGGGCCAGCCCGTGCGGGGTCCCCACGGGGACGCCCAGCACCAGCCGGGCCGGGTGCCGCCGCCGCAGCACCTGGAGCGCGGCCACCGCCGTGGCGCCCGACACCAGCCCGTCATCCACCAGCAGCACCGTGGCGCCGCTCACCGAGGGCTCCGAGGTGCCCCGCAGCCGCTGGACCTGAGTGTCCACTTCCGAAGCCTCCGCCCGCGCCCGGCTCCGGGCCTCCACCTCCGCCAGGCCCAGGTCCCGCAGCGCGCCCCGGTCCAGGTAGATGCCGCCCCCTTCCGACACCGCGCCCAGCACCGGCAGCCGGCCCGGCACGTCCAGGCGGCGGGCGACCCAGACGTCCAGCGGCGCATCCAGGGCGCGGGCCACCTCGTACGCCACGCGGAGCCCGCCTCGCGCCAGGCCCAGTACGCGCACCTCGCCGCCCCGGTAGGGCAACAGCCGCGCCGCCAGCCGGCGGCCCGCATCTGCTCGGTCCCGAAAGCGCATTGCGTCCTTCCTCCTCCCCACAAGGAAGTCACGGGGCCCGCAGCCTGCGGCGGAGGGCCAGGCGGAGGCCGCCCCGCAGGGGTGCTCGCGAGGGGGCCACCCAGGACGCGCCGTCCGGCCGGCAGGCGCGCTAGGGTGCGGCCCATGGACCCTGTCCTCCTTGTTGGCACGGCGAGCCCCCACCTGGGACGCGCGCTCGGGCAAGCCCTGGGCATCGCGCCCGCTGACTGCCACTTCGAGCGCTTCCCCGACGGGGAGATGCACGTCGAGGTGCCCGAGCGGGTGCGAGGCCGCACCGTCATCCTGGTGCAGTCCACGACGCCGCCCGCGGGCGAGCACCTGCTGGAGCTGCTGCTGATGGCGGACGCGTGCTGGCGCATGGGCGCCGCCCGCCTGGAGGCCGTGGTGCCCTACCTGGGCTACGCGCGGCAGGACCGGCGGGCGAAGCCCGGAGAGCCCCTGGGCGGCCGGCTGGTGGCGGACCTGCTGTCACAGGGCCGCTTCGCGCGCGTGCTGGTGGTGGACCTGCACAGCCCCGCGCTGGAGGGCTGCTTCGGCGCGCCGCTGGAGCACCTCACCGCGCTGCCGCTCCTGGCGGACGCGCTGCGCGAGCACGTCACCGACACCTCCGTGGTGGTGGCGCCGGACCTGGGCGCGGTGAAGCGCGCGGAGGCCCTGGCGCGGCTGCTGGACCGGCCATGGGCGGTGATTCACAAGGTGCGGCTGAGCGGGGACGAGGTCCACGCCAGCGGGCTGATGGGCGAGGTGCGAGGACGCCGCCCGATTCTGGTGGATGACATGGTGTCCACCGGCGGCACCCTGGTCGCCGCGGCGGGCACGCTGCGCGACGCGGGCTGCACGGAGGACTTCACCGTGGTGACGACCCACGCCCTGCTGGTGGGCCCCGCCGCGGAACGCCTGCGCACTCTGCCGCTCACTCGGTTGGTGAGCACCGACAGCGTGGAGCCCGTCCAGGGGCTGCCGTTCCAGCACCAGGTGGTGACGCTCGCGCCCCTGGTGGCCCGGGCCCTGCGGCCCTGACGGCCCGCAAGGGGCTGGGCTCCTCGACAGCCCCCATCGCCAGGGGGCCGGGCGCCATTCTCCCGCCCTCCGCACGGAGTCGGTTAGGCTCCCCGGCATCATGTCCGACACGCTGCTGACGAAGCTCGACTCGGGGGTCCTCACCCTCACCTTCAACCGGCCCGAGAAGAAGAACGCCTTCACGCATGCCATGTACGAGGCGGCCACCCGCGCGCTGAAGGACGCGGAGGGCAACGTCGACGTGCGCGCGGTGCTGCTCACCGGCGCGGGCAACGTCTTCACCGCCGGCAACGACATTGGCGACTTCATGGAGCACCCGCCCGCGGGCGAGGACAGCGCCGTGTTCCGCTTCCTGCGCGCGCTGGTGGACGCGGACAAGCCGGTGCTGGCGGCGGTGGACGGCCCGGCGGTGGGCATCGGCACGACGATGCTGCTGCACTGCGACTACGTGGTGGCCAGCGAGCGCGCGCGCTTCCACATGCCCTTCGTCCAACTGGGGCTGTGCGCGGAGGGCGCCAGCAGCCTGCTCATCCCCAGGACGGCGGGCTTCGCGGTGGCCAGCGAGCTGCTGCTCTTCGGCGAGCCCTTCGACGCGGCCACGGCGCTGCGCGCGGGCATCATCAACAAGGTCGTGCCGGACGCCAGCCTCCAGCAGGTGGCCACCGAGCGCGCCACCACGCTGGCCTCCCGCCCGGCCGAAGCGGTGCGCGTGACGAAGCGGCTGGTTCGCGAGCCCCTGCGCGCCCAGATTCGCGAGACGCTGGCCCGCGAGGGTGGCGAGTTCATCCAGCGCCTCCAGTCCGCCGAGGCGCAGGAGGCCTTCATGTCCTTCATGTCCCGCGGCCGGAAGTAGGGCCCCGCTTGAGCCTCCGGGCCCGGCCACCCCGCGAGGGCTGCCGGGCCCGACCGCCCCGCGCGAGCTACCGCGACGTGGGCGCCCGCGGCGACGGGGCGCCCTTGGAGAGGAAGGACTCGGCGCTCGCCGCCTGCGTCTTCTTCAGCGCGATGCACTGGTCCACGATTTCCAGCACCTGCGCCAGCATCCGGGGGCCACCCGGCGCCTTCGCGTTGCGCTCGGTGAAGAAGTCCTCCACCTGCTGACGCTTGCCCGCGTCGCAGAAGTTGCTGCCGACGTAGGCCATGCGCCCGGCGGCCTCGACGGGCAGCAGCGCCTCGGGCGAGTCCCCCACCAGCCGGTCATAGTGCTCCTTCACGAAGTCGAAGGCCACGTCCTGGGTGCGCAGGCCCCGCGAGGCGGCGAACGCCATCCACACCGTCTCACGCGGGTCCAGGCCCTTCTCGAACACCAGGGCCAGGTTCTGCTTCACCAGCGCCGGGTCCGTGAAGTGGCTCAACGCGCCGATGAGGTGCTGGCGCGTGTGCCGCTCCTTCTCCGAGCGCACCGCCGCGACGAGCTGCTCCCGGAAGGCCGCGTCGTTCTCGGTGGCGGTGATGGCGAGCACCACGTCCACCATCTCCGGCGCCACCGCGCGCTTGTCCTTCAACCACTTGTTCGCTAGGGCGCGCGCCTCCGCGCGCAGCTTCGGGTCCCTGCCTTCCCGCCCCGCCAGCCGCACCAGCCGGGGACGGAGCAGGCGCGTGTCCTCGCTCTCCCCCTTGCGCGGGGTGAAGCCGAGCTGCCGCGCCCGGGGCCCATACGTCTCCCGCAGGAAGCGGGCCCGGTCCTCCAGCTTCTCGTCCGGAAGCAGCCGCGAGCTGACCAGCTCCAGCAAATCCAACGAGGCCAGGGTGACGACGCGGTCCGGCTCATTCGCCAGGCGGCGCGTCAGGGCCAGGGCCTCGGCGGCGGGAATCGTCCCGGCCAGGGCCAGCGCGCGCACGTCCGTCAGGAACGTCACCTGCTCGGTGCGCGACAGCCGCTTCATTCCGGACTTCGCCAGCTTCGCCGCCGCGTCCCCGTCCAGTTGGACGCGGAAGTAGCCGGCGCCCTCCGCGTTGGGGAACACCCAGTCCGGGCACGTCTTCGCCTCGCTCAGGGCCACCTCCGCGCGCTCGCCCTCCAGCAGCGTGCAGGTCCGGGCCTCCTTGCCGCCCGCCGCGTACTCCACGCACACCGGCACCTTCCACGTCTGCGGGCCCGGTGACGTGGCCCCCAGCCGCAGGTAGCGCCGCTGCGTGAGCACCACCTTCGCGCCGTCCGCGCCGCACACCAGCGACGCGGTGACGAGCGGCGCCCCGCTCTGGTCCAGGAAGGTCCCCAGCATGCCCGTCACGTCCTTGCCGGACTCGGCGGACACGGCGTCCAGGAAGTCCTTCGCGGTGGCGTTGCCGCCCGCGTGCTTGCGGAAGTAGCGCTGGATGCCGCGCTGGAAGACGTCCCGGCCCAGCCACTCCTCCGTCATGCTGAGCACCGCGGAGCCCTTGCCGTAGGTGATGCCGTCAAAGGCGTTGTGGATGTCGTTGGCGCTCTCGATGGGCTGGCGGATGCGGCGCGCCGACAGGAGGCTGTCCGCGTCCAGGGCCCGGGCGCGGTCGTGCACGCGCTCGACGGGCGCGTCCCAGGCGGGGCGCCACGACTCGACGAGGCGCGGGGTCATCCACGAGGCGAAGGCCTCGTTGAGCCACAGGTCATCCCACCACTGCATGGTGACCAGGTTGCCGAACCACTGGTGCGCCAGCTCGTGCACCTGCGTATCGGAGAAGCCGCGCTGGCGGCCCAGCGAGTCCTCCTCCGGCTTCGCGAGAATGAGGCGCGAGTTGAACGTCACCAGGCCCGGGTGCTCCATGGCGCCGCCCAGCAGCGGCACCGCCATCACATCCAGCTTCTCGTAAGGGTATGGCGTGCCAAAGTAGTCCTCCAGCGCGGCCAGGATTTCCGGCGTCACCTTCGCGGCATAGGTCCCCTCCACCGTGCGGCCGCGCGGGGTGATGATGCGCGTCTTCACCTTCTTCTGGCCCGCGTCGGCGGCGGGGAGGAAGTCGAAGGGCCCCACGCCGAAGGCGATGAGATAGCTGGGCAGCGGCTGCGTGCGCGCGAAGCGGTAGGTGCGGCCACCGTCCGGGCGGGCCTCCTCCGACTCCTGCGGCGTGTTGGTGACGGCCACGACGCCCGCGGGCACGTGGAAGGTGAGCTGCCACGGCACCTTGAAGCCGGGCTCGTCGAAGGAGGGGAACACGCGGCGCGCGTCCACCGGCTCGAACTGGGTGTAGAGGTACCAGTCCCCGCCCTCGTTGACGCGGAAGGCGCCGTCCGTCTCCTTCTCCGACGCGACGCCGTCATAGACGATGCGCAGCGTCGCCGGTCCGGTGGCCAGCGGCTTCGTCAGCGGGAAGCCGAGGAAGTCCTCCTCGCCCCGCACCGGCGTGACGTCGGAGGACGCACCGCCCTGCGTGAGCGTGGCCTTCTTCACGGTGAGGCTCTTGGCGTGCAGCCACACCACGGACGTGGGCTTCGTCACCTCGAGCGCGATGTCCGCCACGCCCTGGAACACGGACACCTTCGGGTCCAGCGTGAGCTCCACCGTGTAACCGGTGGGGCGCACCTCCGTGGGCAGGCGCAGCTTCGGTGACTGAGGCGTCGCGGGAACGGCCTGTCGTGACGCCTGGGCCGGAGGGGGTTGGGC